>NZ_JBFRSX010000035.1:0-119437 GCF_041473835.1 Vibrio sp. 10N.222.55.A1
ATAATGCTCAGGTTGGTGAAACCTACGCCATGATTAAAGCGTTGAATAAGCTCACAGGGTTAGGTATGCCTAAAACGATAGAAATAGCCTAATAATCACCCATACTGGCCGTTTCTATCTGAGATCCAATTAGGAAACAAAGCCCAGAAAAGTAGTAAGAATCACACAGAATTAACCGAGTGATTACGCTCACACACTTAAAGACTTAACATTACAAATTCAACTCCCTACAGATTGTTTACAGTTTTGAAGCTCGAAAACGACGACAAACAATACATTTTGCTTAATCCTTGATCGCGCGATCGTTTGCGTTAAAAAATGTGATGAAAGTCTCACTTAACTGTTTATACTTCTCTTCCGGTTTTAAGCCGGTGCTTAGCCAATACAAGCCGTCACATGGATATGTGAATGACCCCACGGACCGGACCAGCTACGTTCCACTGCTTGTATAAGGTGATTTTTTACATGAACAACTCGTTGTTACATTCGCTAACCCTGTTAGCTCCTTCATCGCGTAGCGTTTTGCTTGCGGTTCTTTGTCCTGTTCCTTTGATGTCATTTGCTTGGCTCATGTTCACTCTTTAAGGATTACTAGGACACATTATGAATATTCTATTTGGTTTTGTCGGTGTTCTTGCACTGATTGCTTGCGCGTACCTGTTATCTGAAAGTCGTTCTTCAATTAACTGGAAAACGGTCTCTCGTGCACTATTACTTCAAATCGGTTTTGCAGCCTTAGTATTGTATTTCCCTTGGGGACAACTGGCGTTAACAAGCCTAAGCAATGGCGTTTCGAGTTTGCTTGGTTTTGCAGACGTTGGTATCGCTTTCCTATTTGGTGATCTGGCTACTGAAGGTTTCATTTTCGCGATTCGCGTACTTCCAATCATTATCTTCTTCAGTGCTTTGATCTCTGCGCTCTATTATTTAGGCGTTATGCAGAAAGTGATTCAAATCTTGGGCGGAGCGGTGCAAAAACTGCTGGGTACAAGTAAAGCTGAATCTCTGGTTGCTACAGGTAATATCTTCCTTTCTCAGGGTGAGTCTCCTCTTCTTATTCGTCCCTTTTTAAAGTCTATGACTCGTTCGGAACTGTTTGCTGTAATGGCAGGTGGTATGGCGTCGGTAGCGGGTAGTGTACTTGGTGGTTATGCTGGCCTTGGTGTTGAGCTTAAATACCTTATCGCTGCAAGCTTTATGGCGGCTCCGGGCAGTCTGTTAATGGCGAAGATCATTGTTCCTGAGCGCAGCACACCAAGTGATTACGACCATATCGAACTAGATAAAGCTGACCAAAGCAACGTGATTGATGCATTGGCAAGCGGCGCGATGAACGGTATGAAGGTTGCGGTAGCGGTTGGTACTATGTTGGTTGCATTCGTGAGTGTGATTGCGATGGTCAACACTGGCCTAGAAAGCCTAGGTGAAACGTTCGGTTTTGCGGGTATTACGCTACAAGCTATCTTTGGTTACCTGTTCTCGCCTCTTGCATGGCTGATCGGTATCCCAAGTGACGAAGTATTGATGGCGGGTTCTTACATCGGTCAGAAGATCGTTATGAACGAGTTTGTTGCTTTCATCGACTTCGTTGAGAACAAAGCTCTGTTATCTGAACACAGCCAAGTGATCGTGACTTTTGCTCTATGTGGCTTTGCTAACATTGGTTCTATCGCGATTCAGTTAGGTTCAATCGGTGTTATGGCACCAGAGCGCCGTGCTGAAGTTGCAAACTTAGGTTTGAAAGCTGTAGCTGCTGGTACGCTAACAAACCTAATGAGTGCATGCTTAGCGGGTATTTTCATCCTGCTTTAAGCTATATTCAGTTAAAGCGGACACTTTACTTACGGAGTTAACGTAAGGAGGGTGTCCGCTTTTTTGTGCCTGTTAATCAGGCGAAATCAGGTTTTGGCCGTCGACTGTGATTTGTCTATCGTGAGTAAAAGCTCACTCGGAAGAGTAATAGAGCCAGTTCCTTTTATCCGATATACTTGAATATCATCAGGTTGCGATTAATAACATTCGGCTTCGATTAAGAACATTCGATTTCGATTGAGAACATTCGGTTCCGACTAAGCATATCCGCTTTCGATTAGGAACAATGGCAACCAAGCTAAATTAATCAAGGGTCTCTCCATGAACATTCGCGTTCTCATCGGTCTTATTGTTACCTTCATTGGCTTGTTTGCGATGGTTTACCTAATTGCTGGCGGCGCTCAGTTTCCTATCTACCAGTGGCCAAAAGAGGCTTATCTCGGTTTGGTGTTCAGCGTGGTGTGGGGGGCTGGTGTCGCAGCGTCTGTAGCGTATTTCTTCTCGGCATTGGTGTTTGTTACTGTCGCCGTGGTTTGCTATGCGATCGGTTATAAAATCGGTGGGCTCTTTTCTTCAAGTTCTAAAGCTTAATCTTATCAAGGTGTGCTGATGTTCATTGAAGTAGGGCTGATTTGAATGCACTGGCTCGATCGTTGGAAGGTGTATCGCTATCATCGGAAACAAACTAACCGCTCGAATGGCGACAAGGCTAAAGCTTTAGGTTGGACTAGCGAAGAGAGTCAATTGTGTCGCTTTGAAGTAATCGCTCGTGCGGCGGACTTCGAAAAGAAGAGTGTTTTAGATTTGGGTTGCGGCTATGGCGAGCTGTTTGAACTGCTCGACAGCATCTATCGTATTCAATCTTATACCGGCGTTGACCAACACGCAGGCTTTCTTAAGAAGGCGAAGCAAAACTACACAGAAGATCGTTGTCAGTTTTTGGCGGGTGATATGAGCAAAATGAACCTTGAGGCGCACGACATTGTCATCGCTAGTGGTTCACTGAACTACATCTCTCGTGATTCTGATTATCTGACAAACATGATTACTCGCATGTATGAACTGGCGAATCAGACGGTGATTTTTAATCTTCTCAACTCAAGCCAGTATCCTTCGCGTAATACCTTGATGAGTTATCACCCTCAAGGTGTCTATGGTTTCTGTAAAACGCTCTGCGATGATGTCTCTTTAACGGAGGGCTACGCAGAAGGGGATTTTACGATAGTGATGAACAAAGCCGTGTCAGGAGCTTGATGTCGTCTTTGTTTTTATCTTTACGCAGGTTTTGATATTAACAACTTTTGATACGAGTACTGACGTAGTAAACAGCAAAAAGCCGCAGCCTTGAAAGGTATGAGGCTTTTTGGGTTCTATGATGAACCTAGGCTAGGTATGTTGCTAGTTCTTCGGTGGTTGGTTTTTAATGAGTCCGTAAGGGATGTTAGTAAACACCTTAGGGTTGCCTTCATAAGTCGGCGCTTCATTCACTTGCTGCCAATCGAGTAGCATGATTGCTAATACGTTGCGGTGTTCACCGTACTCAAGGTCAAAATCGCCAGTAATTGAAGGGATCATGCCTTGTTTCTCATCGATTGAAGCTTGAATCGCGAGTCGAGTTTTCTCTAGAACTGGGTCATCTTCTAAACCTGCCAATAAGAAGGTTAATCCAACCTCAGCAATTACATCTTCTTTCGCACGCAGCAGAATCGTATCGATGTTTTCTCTAAAGTAATCGTAGATCCATTGATGGTCTTGTTCGCTTACTTGATGTTGGTAATATTCTGAGTCGCCGAAGATGACGTGTGTCATACCATAGATCTTATTGCCGAATTGCTGGCTTGAGAGTTTTTTGTCTTTATCGTCTGGATACGCTTTTTTGAAGGTATCGACAAACTCATCAACGATATCCTGCTCACCCAGTTGGCGCAACCAGTAAACCTGATTCGCTAATTGAGCGGCCCACGCTTTCACCATGTCTTCATTGGTCACGTATCGTGAGAAGTCATAGCGACGAATGATTTCGCGTAGCTTGGCATCGTTCTTGTGTTCTAAACCGTATTCGTTAGCACGAGCCATAGAGCCTAGAAGGTCAACACCAAGGTAAAGGTATTCAGGCATGTGCTTGGTGATGTTGTAGCGTCGAATACTGCGCTCATCGTTATCACCAATATAAGATGCAACTCGCTTCTCTGAGTAGAGTACGATTTGTTCCATGGTTTGAACGTCATTCGACAGGGTGCTGAGCTTGCTTGCCACTCGAGCCATGTCGCTCCACACCGCCGCTGAATACTTATCGTCTAATGTTTGACGATACATGCGCAGCCCGTAGTGACCTTCTTTGAATGCAGGCAGGGTGTAAAGCTGGCTTTCGTAGGTGGTGCGAATTAGGTCTGCAGATTGCTTGAAAGATTGTTCTTGAGAATTGAGCGAATCTGCTTGGGATTGAACGTTCACTGCGGTTGGCGCTTGAACGTTTTCTTGTGCGTGAACGGCAACCGAGGCTGATAGCAATGTACACAGTGTGATAGTTTTTAACTTCATGTCGTGAGGTACCAAGCTGATTATTAGTCTATGTAAAATAACATTGATGAATCCTTCAATGTAAGCGTTGAGTCAATACAATGTAAGCTTTATAAGGTTCACTAACCCTTTTTGATTAAACCATTCGTTTAGTAAAGAAGTTTGAAGTGATGGATCACTCAATATTTGATAGATAGTCGACGTCAGTATGGATTTTTAATGACTTAGCGGCATACTGGGGCAATAAGCCAGAAATGAGCCGTTATAAGGCAGTATATAGAACAATAGTGTTAGAGGTTCGTAAATGCCAAGTGGTTCTAGCAAGCAGTGGTCTGCCAGAGTAGTATCTTTTCTTTTTTTCCTTGCGATAGTAAGCGCAATTGAGTTCTTTCATGCCAAGCAATTAACTTTTCTTAAAAACGAATCGTATTCAGAGGCAAAAAAGCAACTATCCATTATTCGTTCTCGGATTGAAGCCGCGATCGTGTCAGATATGTATATCCTCAATAATTTCTCGACCTTAGTGACCATCAACCCCGATGGTGAGGTGAAAAATTGGGATAAGATTGCTGAGAATATCATTCAAGATGGCTTCCATATTCGACTTATCGGACTCGCCAAAGACGACATTCTAAACTTTGTTTACCCGATGGAAGGTAATGAGCAGATTCTCGGTATTAATTATCGTGATCACCCAAATCAATGGGAGTCTGTTGAGATAGCCCGTAATCTTGGCAACACCTTTATTGCCGGTCCTTTTGAGCTGTTTCAAGGTGGACAAGCCCTCATTGCACGCACTCCGATCTTCCGAGACCCGCCTTTCAATCAAGATTACTGGGGTGTCTCCAGTGCTGTTATCGGTTTAGATGAGCTGTTTGAAGATGTTGGAATCGGCAAGATAGAGAACAAGTATGAATTAGCAATTCGTGGTGCAAACAGTTCAGGGAAAGATGGCGCTGTCTTTTATGGCACTCAGGATGTGTTCGATAATGCGTTCGCCACTGAACAGGTGAGTTTCCCATACGGGGGTTGGTACCTTGCTCTCTCCGGTAACGAACATGTATTGATGGATGAGCCTTGGTATCGAATCCAAGCGGTAAGGCTGGTAGGCTACTCCATTATATTAGTGTTGGCGTTTGCCTTCTTTACTATTTATCGTCTGTACCGGATTGCAGATAGCCGCTCTATGCATGATGAGCTAACGATGTTACCGAATCGTCGATACTTCATGTATAGCCTCAAACAGGCCTTCAAAACCACTCAAAAACAGAGAGCGAGAACCTTTGCCGTTGTAAATATCGACCTCGATGGGTTTAAAGCAATCAACGACACTTATGGTCACGCGGCAGGCGATCAGGTATTGATTGAGTGTGCTAACCGCATAAGAAGTGAGCTGCGTGTTTCAGATATCGTTGCAAGGATAGGCGGTGATGAGTTCTTGGTCTTGTTGCCGCGCATCATCGATGATCAACACGTATCTTCAATCGTGACTAAACTACGAAAGGCGATATGCTCGGCGCCAGTTGTGTACGAAGCGCACTCTATTTATCTCAGAATCAGTGTGGGTTGGGTTATTCACAATAGTAACTACAATGATGTCGATGCGCTCTTGAAAGCCGCTGATGAAAAAATGTACGAACAGAAGCGACAAGTTATCTAGGTTGAATTTTAGCTGCGATTAGAATTTAGTTGCTGAATGGGGGGAAAAGCCTCAGAATACCGCGCTTTGCTCCGTATCAATGTATTTGATGAGCAAAAGCTGAAGCAACGCACTTTTTAACGTGTTGCTCATACTAAATGTTATTCAACTGAGAAAATAATCTATGAGTTTTACCTCCCTTGGCCTTTCTGAACCGATCCTTAAAGCTATTGAAGCACAAGGTTACGATAAGCCATCACCAATACAAGAGAAAGCCGTGCCAGCTGTCCTAACGGGCAAAGATGTTATGGCCGCTGCTCAAACAGGTACAGGTAAAACTGCAGGCTTCACGCTACCTATTCTTGAAATGTTATCGAAAGGTACTCGCGTACGTCAGAACCAAGTTCGTGCGCTCGTGCTAACGCCAACTCGTGAGCTTGCTGCGCAAGTGAATGGCAGCGTAGTGAAGTACGGTATTAACTTACCGCTGACTTCGACGGTAGTGTTTGGTGGTGTGAAGATTAACCCTCAGATGCAAAAACTGCGTAAAGGTAGTGACGTGTTGGTGGCAACACCTGGTCGTCTACTTGACCTATACAACCAAAATGCAGTGCGTTTTGACCAACTAGAAATCCTAGTGCTAGATGAAGCGGACCGCATGCTAGACATGGGTTTCATCCGCGATATTCGTAAGATCTTAGCTTTCTTGCCTAAGAAGCGTCAGAACCTACTGTTCTCAGCGACGTTCTCTGATGATATCCGCAGTTTAGCGAAAGGCTTAGTGAACAATCCTGTTGAGATTTCAGTAAGCCCTGCAAACTCGACGGCAAAAACGGTTGAGCAAAGCATCTACCCAGTAGACAAAAAGAAAAAGAGCGCAATGCTAGCGAAGCTAATCAAAGATAACGATTGGCGACAAGTGTTGGTGTTCAGCAAGACGAAACACGGTGCGAACAAGCTTGCTCGCTTCCTTGAAGAGCAAGACATCACTGCTGCACCTATTCATGGTAACAAGAGCCAAGGTGCACGTACTAAAGCCTTAGAGAACTTCAAAACAGGTAAGGTACGAGTACTTGTTGCAACTGATATTGCTGCTCGTGGTATCGATATCCCGCAACTGCCTCAAGTAGTTAACTTTGATCTTCCTCATGTATCAGAAGACTATGTACACCGTATCGGTCGTACTGGCCGTGCTGGTGAAGTAGGTAAAGCGATTTCATTGGTTTGTGCGGATGAAGTGGGTGAATTGTTCGGTATTGAACGCCTGATTCAACAAGTGCTAGAGCGTCGTGAACTGGAAGGTTTCTCTCCAGTAAACAAGTTGCCTGAGTCTCGCTTGGATTCACGTCCAATCAAGCCTAAGAAGCCGAAGAAAGCAAAACAGCCACGTGAGCATGCCGATGGTCAACGTTCTGGTGATAACGCTCGCGGGCACAAGCCAGCAGGTAAGAACAAGCGTCATGTAGCTGGCAATGGCTCAGCGCCAAAACGTAAGCCAACGTCTGGAAAGAAGCCGGCTGAAAACAACTCAGCCGCGACAGCTGAAGATAAATCAGTAAGAAACAACGGCAGCAACTTTAAACGCGGTAGTGCGGGCAATAAACCTGCTGCAAATAACGCAGGTGCTCAGAACACTCTGAGCAAACCAAGCGGTGCGGGTAAATCTAACGGTACTGGTAAGCCAAACAACGCGGGTAAACCTGCAGGCAAACCTAAGAAGTCTGGTTACGGCGGCAGCTACGGCCCAAGCAAGTCGTCAAATAAGCCGACAAGCAACAAACCTTCGACAAACAAACCGTCTCGAAGCCGTTCTAAGCCAGCTCCTCAGAAGTAATCTTTTCTGAGATATTGAAAGAGCAACGAACATGAGTCGCTTTATAAAAAGGCGTCTCGTGGGTTAAGTTCTTTCTGTCATAGAAATCGAATAAGCGCGAATATTGAATCTCAATGTTCGCGTTTTTTTATGGGCGTTGTTTAGGGTGTTGTTTATGTTGAGTAACCGTATAGCTTGAGTAAGCTAGGGGAGGTTTATTGCTGTTTAAAGTGATTGAATCTAAGGGAAATATGACATTTTTGGGAAGGGTAATGAATCTTTAATTATTCATTAATAATAACATAATCACTAGCGTTTTTGTTGAATTTTGCAATTTGCAATTCCAGTTTGCAAAACAAACAAGGATATCCGGCCAATACGTGTCCAGATGCGTAGTAAATACGTGTTTTAAAAGTTGGCACGCATGCTGCATTAGTAATGGTGACCCTTCTTAAGCCGAGGGTCACCTAGCCAACTGACGTTGTTAGTGAACCTTTCTTGTTCACACAAAATATATGACCAATCACCCTTATTGTGATTGGTTTTTTTTTGCCTGAATTTTAGGTTCTATTTTTTGTTATTACTTTTTTACTCACCACACTTCGAGTAACAGCTTGGTTGGCGTGGGCATTCTCCACCTCTGGAGCAGATAAGCCTCGCCTCTGTCTCAATCCCACGTTCAATCCAATTTATATTTAGAATCTTGGCTATTGTCGTGAGATCTTTTTTGATGTTACGCGGAATTGCCACAGAGCCACCATTGTTAACGCATGACGCTTTAAGCTGCTCTGCTATGTCTCTTGAATTACCGCCTTGAGCATCAATTGCAGGGTTGAGATCTATACCAGCACACAACACACGATTGTTACCCGCAGGATCCGTCATATTGATGGATTCACAGCAGTAGATTCTTGGCTCATCACCCACGTTCAAAATGGAGATTTGAGCCGAGCTTCCCGCTCGAGGTTCTGATAATCGACGGAACACAGCCCAATGTTGACATGGGTCAGCGACCGTTCTCATATTTCCCCAAGGTAGCGGAATCCCGTTCCCGCGATATACCGCCTTGAGTTTCCCCGGCCCATAAGCATCAAAGTAGTGCCAGTGAGGGTAGGGCGATACTACAGTCATTCGACGCATCGCAACAGAGGGGGAAACCCCTGCTCTTTTGTGAACGTCGATTTCGTAACCAGTGCGGTCAAGTAGCTGCCTAAACGGTACTTTCGGGCACAGAAGTGCGCCAGCAAAGAAGCTGGATTCAAAGTCTCGCCATGCTTGAAGAATATCTTGGGAGTTGAGCTGTGAAGAGCCTGATACCTGGTTGTCGTCCCACGTGTTGTTGTTACCGACCGACAACACACTCTTTAGGCCTTCTTTGCTGTGCAGAATGCAATGACCGATATAAACCGAAAGGTCGTATTTCAGACGAGTTGGATACTCTTTAAGAATCTCGTTTAAGAAGATAGTACCGGGAGGCTCAAAGAAGGAGGTCACTAACTGCTTAGCGTTAATTCCGAGCTCATCGACTACGTCTTGCGGCGTGCGCGTCACCCAGCGGATGTTGATTCCTAGGCTTCTAGCGATGTCTATCAGGTCTTCTACGCTGAGGTTAAGACGTTTTAAGCCTACCTCTTCCGCAGCGCGCTCAAGGTCAGGGAAGTGGTTCTGGTTGCTCTCTTGGTGTGCTCGAATCAAGAGGTGCGCAAACTGGCGGCCTGAAATGCCCGTTTGTGACAGCATCTCAGGAATCGCAATTTGCAGGATGTCGTTTGAGAATAGGAAGCTCGGCTCGAGCGCCATGCCACTTATCCCACCACGATTCCCCTTATCAGGAGCAATGGCTTGTTGTTCAGATTCGTCGTCGAGGAACCACGTCGGATTCTTCTGAAAGACCTGTGCAATCACTTCCAGCATATCGATGCTCGGAACCCGCTTTCCACGTTCAATCATTGAAAGGTAAGAAACGGAAGGAGCACATTCTGGGTCGATTCTAATACAACGCGCAGACAGGTCTTCCATCGTTAAATGGTTACGTTTTCTTAGGTTACGTATTTTCGTACCTAGGAAATGTGACTGACGAACTAAACTTTTTGACAAGGCCATATTTGTAAAATTCACATTGTAAAATTTTTGTTGTGAAATTGTATGTAAAAAAGCGCTAATCTACAAACTAAGCAATTCACAAAATGACAAATAAATTAAACGTTAGTTTGGAATAATTGCTCTAGGACACATTTTTGCTGTAGAAATCGGTGGTTATCACCGGACTGGTCAAGAGGGAAAGACTATGAATATGCTTACATTCGATAAAACAGAAATCCAAAAACAATCAAAGCCATTTATCGCTGAAGCTGTCTTTGCCGTGGAGACAATCAATGCTAATCAGCAAACTGAAAAGCAAGTGAAAGCAAAGCAGCTGCTTGATCGACTATTCCCACTAGAGAATGGCTCACATCAAGACGTAACTAGCTACGTAGTCGATTACCGCCATATTATGGCTTACTTTAAAGACGGTCAGCACAGCGGTCTGAAGCACCCTAAGCAGTTTGTAGCGTACATGGGTGAGAAGAACGACCCAGACTCTATCTTGTTTCGAGATGGCAGTGGCAGCCACCTAGAGGTGATGTTTGGTTGCCACAAAGGGACAGGTTGTATTGAGCTAGTAGAAATTGATGATATTCAGTTGGAGTCATGCACCACGTTTGGCCAATCACCAATGGAAGCAACAACCACAATGCGTGAAGAGACCATTGCAGCGATGCGCCACTGGATCAGTTTGATTCAAGGTGACGCAAAGGGTAAACCAAAGGCATGCAGTGAAGATAAAGAGTTCAGAGCAAAGAGTGGTGAAGACTACTGCTTGAATTATTGCTTCCAGATCTAACGGTGAATCCTAGTTAGCTAAAGTAATTTATACAACTAAAGAAAAAGCCCCGAAGATAATGTCTTTGGGGCTTTCTAGTCTCAATACGAGCCGACTAATATGTCGATAAGAGCATTGTTGGTGTGTTTTACAAAGGCATGACTCGGTTACGGCCAAGTGATTTCGCTTCATAAAGTAGCTTATCAGCACGTTCAATCAGCGATTGAGCTGATTCGCCGGGTTCAAGTTCAGCGACACCAAACGATGCAGTGATACTGCCGACTTGTTGACCACTGCGGCGATCTTTAATCGACAGCTTTTCTAGAGAGCGACGATTGGTATCAGCGAGTTGACGAGCAATACGCAAAGACTTGTTAGGCACAATCAGCGCGAACTCTTCACCACCAAATCGATAGGCAGAAATACCTTCACGGCAACTTAACTTCAGCTTGCGAGCGATCGCTTTAAGCACCATATCGCCAAACAAGTGGCCATAGGTGTCGTTGAAATTTTTAAAGTGGTCGATATCGAGAAGAATCAGACACAAAGATTGTTGTGCTTCACACAGGGTTTCTATGTCACGGTCGAAAGAGCGACGGTTATAGAGTGTGGTTGTACTATCGAAAAGCGCATCTTTCTGAACTTCTACTAACTGGGTTTTTAGCTTGGTGATCTCTGAGGTTGCAGAGTTTAGCTGAGAGTTTAAAAACTGAGTAGAGTGACGAATATGACGGGATTCAGACACCAGCTGTCGAACTAAGGACATGACTTCATCAATAGATAGGCTTTCATTATCAACACGAGCCAAGTCCTCGAAGCTTTTATCGATCATGTCAGAAAAAGCGGAGGTGTCGGTCAGGGTGTCATTCATTGAATTGGAAACTTCAGAAACTAACAGTTCCAAATTAGCGCGAAGGTCATTGATATTGGTTTCGGATTTGCTGGCAACATAATTGTTGTATAGCTGCTCACCAACGGCAGGAGGACAAATACCGTAGTGTTCTAAAACACCATCCATGTCTTGAGTCAGCTGGGGAATAGCGTTATCGACATAGGTGTACCAAAGTGCGTAATTTGCAGGTGTCGTTGACACCCTGTTCTTCATCATAAGAGGCACCGCTTTTTTTAGATTTGCGGTGGATTTCTGAAATTCGTCTTTGTTCATTATTTTTACTGCAGATACCAAAACAACTAAGCCACTTGCGAACAAGGTTAGCGGATTTCGAAGGTCTTTGCTTTAAAAATTATATGATTAGTGGATGAGGGTTGGATAAATAACTCATTTTTATTATGAATATCGATTGCGTATTCATAAGCGTAATCTAATGGATTGTTCTTTAACCATATTTGGGCTTATCAAACTTTCGGCGTAGCGTGAGTTAGTATCAAAAGATTACTGAGAATTAAGTGTTGTCTAGGGAAGTGCATACAAAAAGTGACGTAAATTGATCGTTGAGCTTTAATTGAGAAAGTCTAGGTTGAGGACGCTTGGCTGGTGATTTGCATTTGTTCAGAGTTTACGGGGGAAAGCCTGTATCGAGAGGGGAAATGTTTATAAGCAGGCATAAAAAAGCGCCGATAAAAATCAGCGCTTTAAAATTCTTTTTAGCTATAAGAGCTAATTATTGAGCAACAACGTTTGCTGCTTGTAGGCCTTTTTGACCATTTTCAACTTCGAAAGAAACCTTTTGGCCTTCTTTCAGAGTTTTGAAGCCTTCAGAAACGATTGCACGGAAGTGTACGAATACGTCAGCGCCGCCGTTGTCTTGAGAAATGAAACCGAAACCTTTCTCTTCGTTAAACCATTTTACAGTGCCAGTATTTGTGTTAGACATAATTTGTCCCTTATTCATAAATTTTCTAAGTTGTTGATTGCATTTAATGCAATGCGCTGATAATTGAATTATTTAATATTGCTAAGAAATAAGGAAAAACTACTTACAAAAACGGGTAACGATTTTACATGTCAATTTTTTACTATTCATCTAACTTAAATAACTCCGGCTAACAGAGCGAGAGCATGTTAACACAGTCTTTTGAGATGTACACGCATTGCTTAAGAAATTTGTGCTTTTTTTTGTCATACCGTGCGAATGTACAAGATTTACACTGATTTAGTGATAGTTTTGTCGCTTCGTCCAACACAACAAAAGGAAGCATCTCAGCTTCCTTTTGATCATTAGTATAGACGATATTAACGCTTAAAGTTGATATCTTCAGTTTGATCTAAATTTATTTTTGTTTTCGCTGGTTGAGTCTCTGCAATCACCTTACCGTGGCGTATTGAGTACTGCACTGGTACTTGGCGGCGTACTGCATCAAAGCCATTGTCAGCAGGAAGAATCAGCAAGCTACCTGGCTTACCTTCTTCGATACCGAAGTTGTCTTGAATGTTCAATGTGCGAGCAGAGTTCTTGCTGATCAAATCAAGTGAGTTGTTGATTTGGTCGTAGCCCATAACCTGTGTTACATGCAGTCCCATGTGCAGAACTTGAAGCATGTTCGCTGTGCCCAGTGGGTACCATGGGTCAAACACATCATCGTGGCCAAAACAAACGTTGATGTCTGCTGCTAGCATCTCTTTAACGCGCGTTACACCGCGGCGTTTCGGGTAATCGTCGAAACGGCCCTGTAAGTGAATGTTCACTAGCGGGTTTGCCACGAAGTTGATACCTGACATCTTCAATAGACGGAACAGGCGAGATGTGTAAGCACTGTTGTACGAACCCATTGCAGTGGTGTGGCTAGCAGTTACTTTCTCGCCCATTTCAAACTTATGAGCAAGGGCTGCTAATGTTTCCACAAAGCGAGACTGTTCGTCGTCGATTTCATCACAGTGAACGTCGATCAGACAGTCGTACTTGCGTGCAAGCTCGAACACATAATGCAAAGATTCAACCCCGTATTCACGAGTGAATTCGAAGTGAGGGATAGCACCGATAACGTCAGCGCCGATCTTCACTGCTTCTTCAAGCAACTCTTTGCCGTTAGGGTATGAAAGAATACCTTCTTGAGGGAATGCAACGATCTGGATGTCGACCCACTCTTTCATCTCTTCACGAACTTCAACCATCGCTCTTAACGCAACGAGTGTTGGGTCAGACACATCAACGTGTGTACGAACGTGTTGAACACCGTTAGCTATCTGCCATTTCAGTGTTTGCTTGGCACGAGACTTTACGTCTTCGATTGATAGCAGTTCTTTGCGCTCAGCCCAACGCTCAATACCTTCAAACAAAGTGCCAGAGATGTTCCAGTTAGGCTCACCAGCAGTTTGAGTAGTATCTAGGTGGATGTGCGGTTCACAGAAAGGAGTAACTGCAATGCCACCTTCAGCATCAAGGATGTCGCCTTGATGATTGATTTGCGCGCCATTATCGAGAATGCGAGAAAATTGACCATTTTCAATCAGAATCTGTTTCAAGCCTTCTTGGTCTTGAAGTTTCGCGTTCTTGATTAATAAGGTTGTCATAGTGTGTCCTTAAGCGGCCTGAGATTTCAGAGCTTTTTTGTTCAATAGAGGATTAAGCACGAGGTAACTGATTGCACCACCTAACACTGCGTTCAAAGGAACAACGCCAGGTAGGAAGTGACCAGCGGCTACGCCTGTTGCTACCGCGATAATGCCAGCCCAGTTAACGGTTTGGAACTCTGCATTTGCAAAATCTTTGTAACGTTTACGGTTCGCGAAGAAGTCGGCGATGATTACGCCACCAATTGGTGGAATCGCCAGCGAAAGGAAGGTTAACCAACCAACGAAGTTGTTGTATAACCAAAGTGCGAAAATCGTACCGATAATGCCGTTAATGATTGACATTGTAGTACTTGAGCGACCAGTGATGTTAGATAAACCCAAACCGGATGCATAAAGTGCATTTTCATTGGTTGTCCAGATATTCAAGCCAAGCACGATGATGGCTGGAAGCAGCAGACCTTGCGCGATCATCACATCTGAAATATCAGCCTGACCGGTTGCTGCTGCTCCTGCTGCGCCGAAGATAAACATCAGCGAGTTACCGATGAAGAACGCAACCATAGTAATTAATACTGCGCTTGCTGGCTTTTTACCAAAGCGAACGAAATCGGCCGTTAACGTACCCGCACTTACGAACGAACCTACAACCATTGCAAGAGCCATTGAAAAGTCCATTGGCGTCTCTGGTTTAATAAGTTGCAATTGCTCTAGTCCACCAACACTGTCTACCGCAGTCAGTACTGAGTAACCACCCAGAATCGCAATCGCAGGCACTGCAATCGCTGAAAGCACCATTAGCGCTTGAATGCCGAAGTACACTGTACCCGTCATCAATAAGCCAGATACGATAATCAAGGTGTTGGTATCAATGCCCGTTGCTTTTTGTACTGGAATAGCAAACATCGCAACACCCACACCAAACCAACCGACTTGTGTACCACCAAGTAAAGCAGAAGGAAGCCATGAGCCTTTAGTACCGAAAGAGAAACGAGCAAGGAGGTGGGTAGAGAGGCCAGTAGATGAGCCGATGTAGCCAAGAAAAGAAGTGTAAATACCGAGGATTAGGTTACCGATGAGAACGGCGAGGAAGAAATCGTTGAATGAAAGACCTGTCCCGAGTGAACCACCTGTCCACATACTTGCAGAGAAGAAAGTGAGTCCAAGCATTACCATGGTGAGTGAAGCGACTCCTTTCCTAGCCGATGTAGGAACCGGCCCTAGACTGTAGTTATTATCAGCAGCCATTTTTTACCTCCGCAAATGATCAAAATTAAAATTAACGGTCGCCGTATTGCAGGCAAACTTGCGCATTATGGTGATATAAATCACATAGTCAATGCTAATTTTGTCAATAATTGCCCATAAAAACCAGTTATTGCAGTAATTATCTTGTAAAACATAGGGTTATTTTCTGTCTTTATTTAAAAAAAACAAATAGAAAACGTTTTCTATAATGCGTTGGTTATCTGCTGTTCTTGGTTGGCTATGAATGCTTATTATTATACGTCTGAATGGGTGTCTGTATCGAAAAAGAGGGCGGTTGGCCAAACTGCAGGCAAAAAAATAGCCAATCGCAATAATCGCAATTGGCCTATATATTTTGTGAACAAGAATAGGTTCACTAACAACGTCAGTTGGCTAGGTGACCCTCGGCTTAAGAAGGGTCAATATATACATTGCAGTTAGTGTGCCAACTTTTAAAACCACGTAAAACGGCAGTTTTATAGCAATCTGGTGCGTATTTGAGCGTTTAATTTGCGTTTTTGAAATACCCAATTGCAAAATGCAATTGCGATTTGCAACTTTAGAGTGTTTATTCGTTTTTCGGGTTTGTGTTCTTTCTGGCGACGAATGGTGAAATAAACAAAAAGCCCGTGCGATCTAAGAGCGCACGGGCTTGGGTATTGTTTCACCAATAGGAAGTATTAGATGGAGTAGAAGAAGTACAGTTGAGACTTCATTCTAATGATGATCCCGCGTATTACGTCTAGGAACGCCATAAAGCTGATAGGCTTCTCACCGCTTACCCACGCTAATCCGACAGAGCCAACAGGAATATCGTAACCCTCTGCCTCATCAATTTTTAAACGAACAAAGTGGTGCTTGTTCTGAAGGTTTTTGCCTGTGGTAACACGAACCTGCTCATCGATACCCAGCAAACTTGCTTGCGCTTCACCAGTGGCTTCTACAATGCCTTCTACGGTTGCAGAGAACACTTTTCCTGGGTATACCGCTGTCGCAAATTCCGCAGGTTGACCGACCTTAATATTACGAATCGCTTGGTGGTTAACTCGCATCAGCACGTACTTCTCTTCGGTATACATCTGGATACGAGGCATCATTGAAACGCGCTGACCTTCACGAAGAATAAAGTTCGTTACAAAGCCGTCAGTCGGTGCCGTGACTTTGGTGCTGTTCAAGTCCCATTGTGCTTGTGTCAGTGTTGCCTTTGCTGAATCGACCTCAGTTTGCTTCTTGCTCACATTGGTTTCAGCTTTGTGGATGTTCAACTTCGCATTCTCGGCATCGACTTCTTTCTTGCTAAGCTGAGATTCCAATGTCGTAACGTTATACGTCGCTAAGTCTACCTTTGCTGTTTGTTGGTCGATGTCAGTTTCAGTGATCGTATGTTCTACCACTTTGTTTTGCTTCTGGTAACGATCAAGCGTCTTTGACTGCAGTACTAAGTCTGTTTTAGCCGAATCTATTTGTGCGACTGAAGCTTTGATGTCTTCAAGCGCCGATTGATAGCTGACTTTTGCAATGCTCACTTCTTGACGAGCTGTGTCTAAAGCGACCTCTGCAGATTCAGGTTGAACGCTGGCTTTGTCTCTTGCGATGACATATTTAGTGTCATCAATTTCGTAAATTAGCTGTCCTTCAGTCACATCCTGGTTTGGGTCGATGTGGACTTTGGAAGTTTTTCCCGACACATTAGTTGAATCGGGACGCAGCTGAATATGTGGAGACTGAACCACTGAGCCTCCCGATATTATCTTGAAGCTGGCTGATAGAGTGGATATTGAAAGGCTAGGTCCTCTCTCTAACTGGTTTTTCTCGGGGCACGATCTGGCGTCGTCTATACGCCGAGTTAACATCGGGTTGCACTGTTTGCAGTCCGGGGCTTTTCTATATGGCGCTCAAGTCGGTAATTTCATCAAATGGTGCTACGACAATCCTGCTTATACTGAGGTGGGTAAAGTTCATGACTCAATTCGAGTTGCCATCTTTATGATGAAGATATTAAGGCGTTACTTGGGAGACGACTTTACTCCCGCAGCCGTCTCTATCGCAGGTTATCGCGAGAACACTCAACTCTATCAAGAGTATTTTGGGTGCAATATTCAGTGGGGCCAGCCACGAACTGAAATCTGGATACCAAGCCAGTCGAGGTTATCGAGCAATCAAGCCCCTTCTAGCGGCAAGATGAGCTTGGCAATGAACTTTCATGACTTAGATAATTACCTCAACATGCCTGATGCCGCGGATGAGCATAAGGTGACCTATGAGATGATCAATTACAGTCGCCATTTCGGCCTGCCAACACTGCATAAAGTGTCGAGTTTGCTTGGGTTATCTGAACAGCAATTTCAACGTCGATTGCATAACTTAGGCATCAACTTTTCTACCATTATGGGCTATGCGTTAAGTAATGTGGCGGTGGAGTTGTTGATGTATTCAGTGCCAATAGATAAAGTCGCGACGAGGCTCGGCTATACCAATGTCGCGAGCTTTAATCGGATGTTTAAGAAACATCGAGGTTTGACACCCAAGCAATATGTTGAGCGCCTAAAAACTGGCCTTTAACTATTCAGAGCTAACTTATGGTTCGTTTATGGATCAGGCTGGACAAGTAAACCATCCCCCAAGTACTCAAAATGAAAGGGGCGGTGAGTGGTAACAGTGACAGTTCATGAAAACCAAGTGTGATGAGACAGCTTAACAGCATGCCTAATAGGATTAACGGCCAACGGATTCGCGGATAGGGCACAAGTGCTAAAGTGGCAAGAATGGCGTTGTACCCGTAAAGACCTTGGGCTACCAGTTCGTTAGAAGCGCCAATCAACCCGCTAAATACGGTGCTAATTATTACTGCGAGCATAACCCAAATGGCATGCTTGATATTGTTGAGTGCGATGGCGACTAAGATAACGAGCCCCGACAACGCATTTTCGATGAAGCTGACTTGGCTTATCCCTTTTAACAACGGGATCACCACTGTCGGCAGGTTGAACCACGAGTTAGCCTCAATACTGATGAGTGGCATCAGTGCGGAATCAGGTGCAGAAAACGCTGACAGCTCAAAGGTTGATTGGATAATATAAATCAGCCAAGTGGTGAGGATAAAGGCGCTAGTGTAACCGCGATATTTCTCAAAACTGAATACGATGTGGGCAATCGGCACCGTGAGTAATGCACCTAACGCAGTCACTAAAGCCAATAATGGTGTCACACCAAAAAAGTTACCGATAAATAAACCAATCAAAGCGCCATTTAGCGCGTACATTCCACTATCAATGTCGTCAACTGACTTGTTGGTGTTGGTGTTGGTGTTGGTGTTGGTGTTGGTGTTGGTGTACATATAGCCATAGAAAGCTAATGCATAGCTGCAACTGGCGCCAAGTAAGGTAAGAAAAGCCAGCGCCAGTGACTCAATAGAAATGGCAAGCAACAGCAAAGTCGACGTCATGATAGACGGTGTGAAATAGACTTGCCCAATGCCATTGAGCAAGCCTTGAAACGGCAGAATATCCTTGTTCGTTTTCATCGTCTGATTACATTATTGAGTCATGTTAAATTTTTGTAATTCAGATTGTATACAATTTTATCAAGTTCACCATCTTCGAGTGTTAATTCTGATACCAGCGTTCACCATAAGCTTGTTGGTAATCTGGTGTTTCAATGATGCCTTCTTGTTCTGGAACGGTTTCTAACGGCCCAACAACAGTTCTATAGGGTAATACGCCAGCCCAAACTGGAATGTCCATATCGGCTTTATCATCATTCACTCCATGTTTACCAATCTTCACGGAAGCTTCTGTTAAAGGTATCGCCAACAACTCGGTCGCAGTGAGTTCTTTTTCATTACTGAGCCTCACTTCATCGGTTCTGCCCGGTGCGATTTGCTCAATAAAGATATTCAACAAGCGACCCTTTTCTTGATTGTCATCGATGACTGAAAATGACCCCAATACCACAGCAGAACGATAATGCGCACTATGATGAAATGCCGAACGAGCCAGCACCCAACCATCGAACAAGGTGAACGTTAAACAGGTTGGTTCTCCCTTTTTTAGTCCTTTTAGTAGGCGACTGTTTTTAGCTCCATGAATGTAGACTATATCACCCACTCGCCACGCGAGCATCGGGATGACCATTGGTCCTTGTTCGCCCTGCAATGCAATGTGTGCGATTAAGCTCTCATCAATAATTTGGTGCAGTTTCTCTTGTTCAAATACGGCTTTGTGAGCCCCTTTTTTAATCGTGGTTCTTTTCGTGTTAGATAACATAATCGCTCCTTAATCATTGCCTTTTAATTAATGTAGCGATTAACTGGTCTATTAAATAGAGCCACTTTTAAACACTATTTGGATCCAGTTATGCAGCCTATCGATGTCGGTGATCTACAGTTAGACGAACAACACGGCACGCGTCAAACCGCCTTGTTCCACGCGATAAGAGAGAAGATCGTTCAAGATTTATGGAGCAAGGGCAGTAAGTTACCTTCAACACGTAAGTTGGCTGTCGAGTTATCGGTGAGTCGAAATACGGTGATTTATGCGTACGAACAACTGGTTACTGAAGGCTATATCGAGAGTAAGCAAGGCTCAGGGTTTTATGTCTCGGTTGAACAACCAGAACACTTTCTAAGTTTGTCTAAGCCAAACAGTGTTCAGGATCCGAAGGTCAAACAAACAGTCAGTAAACCGAGTACAAACATAGCGACACCTAACGACAATAACCGCAGCTTTGCCCCAGGAGTTCCTGACTTAGATGCGTTCCCTTTTGCGAAATGGCAGAGGTTGCTGCAACGTCACTCTACACGTCAGAACATTGCGGGCAATCAAGAGGTTCAGGGAAGCTCAGCCTTGAGGGAAGCGTTGAGTGGGTATCTTGCAAGCAGTCGTTCCGTTCATTGTAATGCCGACAGAATCATCATCACCGCAGGTGCGCAGCAAGCCATCTCAATCGGATTAATGGCAACGTTAGCGATGGGCGACAAAATCCTCGTGGAGGAACCCGGTTATCGACAAGTACATAAAATTATCGATCTGTTGAGACTAGAGTTAGAAGGTGTAAGTGTGCGTGAAAAGGTGGGGTTGGATATTGAGAAAGTGTTGGCCAGTAATGCTAAGGCTCTGTATGTCACACCGAGTAACCAATACCCAATGGGCACGACTTTAAATACTGAGCAGCGCCTTAAACTGATCGATTGGGCCAATCAACATCAGTCATGGATCATTGAAGATGACTATGACAGTGAGTTCCAGTTTGCTCATCGCCCTTATACCTGCATGCAAGGGTTGGCGGGAAAGTTGGGGTTCGATGATCGCATCATCTATGTCGGCTCTCTGAGTAAGGTTATGTTCAATGGCCTTCGATTAGGGTACTTAGTGGTACCAGAAAGTCTGGTGGCGAAGTGTCTTGAGATCAAAGACGCGCTTACTGGAGACACGGCGTCCCACACACAGGAAGCTTTGGCGGATTTTGTTCGAGAAGGCGACTTGCTGCGTCATATTAGAAAGATGCGTCGGTCATACAAACTCAAGTATGAAGCCATGATAGAAGCGATTGAAAGCGAGTTTAACGGTGATCTTGAAGTGATCAGTCAGGCAGCAGGGCTACATGTGACCGTGAAGTGGTATCAAGGTATATCTGAGACTGAATGGAGTCATAGAGCTGAGCTTGAAAATATCATCATTCGTCCGTTTGATTTTTATGAATATGGATCAAGTGATGCTCGTGATTGGAGTGGGGTGGTGTTGGGGTTTGGAAATATCCGATTGGCTGACATAAAGCCGAAGATCAAACAGATCGCTCGGCTTTTTTATCAGTAATATTGGTAGGGCTTGTTTACCATTTTCTGATTCATCACGAATCGAGTTACAACTTGTCGATAGAGACGGTGGGTTTACCTTTACCTAGCCACTTCCGCCAAGGGAGTGACAATGTCACAAAAACAGTCACAGCATAGAGCATCGACCAACTTAAACAGATAAACACCAAGGTACAGATGACCAATGAAAGCATGGCAGTGTATCTAGATGCGCCTGTTAGTAATCGGCAAGCGGCTAACATTGCGAGCAGATAAACCAGAACAAAAATACCGTTGGCGAGCTTGAGAAAGAACTCAAGGTCTAAATTAGACAGCTCACCAATCACACACGAAATAAGCACGACAAAGCCAATTGCTAACGTTGGGTAGAGCGGTACGCCGCGGCTGTTCAGTTGAGCCATTCGACTTGCAGGGCTGTGTTGGCGGGCCTGAGCCCAGATCATCCGAGACAGGCTTTGTGTGTAAAGGTTTAGGCTGGCAAAGCAAGCAAAGAACCCCAGCACGCTGATGACGGTTTTGAAGCCATTACCAAACAGTTGTTCTGTTACCCAAGGGATGGATGCGGCATCGAATTCAGATGAACCGAAAGCACCCAGCTTAAGAATCACTACTGAACAAGCCCAGTACACTAGCCCCGCAACAAAACAGCCTGCAATGATGGCGATTGGGAAGTCACGTTGTGGATTTTTGAATTCCTCTCCCATGTGAGCAAAAGCTTCTATTCCGACAAAGCACCAAAACATGACAGCTAAAGCAGCGCCGATAGACCACATTGAATTGGATGAGATGGCAGGAAGAGCAACATCGGTTGCCGTGATGTCGGCTTTCCAAACAAAAGCGCTGACTAAGGCAAAAATCGACAATGCGATCACGGTTTGCAGTCGGCCAGAAGATTTACTGCCCATCAAATTGACGGCAATAAGCAGGGCGACGGTAAAGGATTGAGCACCAAGTGGTGTATCGAGAGGTGCGGGTAACAATTGTTGAGCAAAACCACCAGCCAGTGCAATGGCCGCTGGAATACCGACAGGAATAACACTCACAAACAACCACGCCACGCTTGTTTCTAATCGCTCGCTAAACGCCTGGCGCACAAAATAGGCAGTACCACCTGCATTCGGGTAGCGTTTTCCTAATGATGCGAAGGTCAGTGCAATCGGGCAAATAGCGATAAACAGGATTAACCAAGCGAGAAGAGACAACTGTCCTGCAATGCCTGCTGCGATCGCAGGGATCATAAATAATCCAGTGCCTAGCAAGGTCGTCGAGAGTTGTCCGATTCCTGAAATAAGCGTGATTTCTTGTTTGAGTTGTGTCATTCGCTCTCCTAGCTATTTGATTCTGGTCACGGTCTTCCAGTAACTTTCTTCTGGTGTGTGAGAAGTTATGATTGAGAGCATACATTGTTGACATCAATAATACAGCTAGCGAAACGTCGTAAGACACCGTCATTTTAACGGTATTAATCCGATTCAGTGTGAAAGTGTCGGCTGTCAGAATGGCTGTTATAAGTAGGAAAGTTGTGTCAAATTAGGCGTTATAAATAGAACAATAAATGAAAAGAATCAGAAGCATGGATAAATTTGATCGCCAGATTTTGGATATTCTCAAAACCAATGCACGATGCTCAGTGAGCGATATCGCCCGAGATGTCAGCCTCTCGCGCTCAGCGGTGAACGCCAGAATCAAGAAACTGGAAAGCGACAAAGTGATTACGGGCTACTGCGCTCAAGTGGCAGAACCCAACCAAACGAAGAATGTGTGCGCTTATATCTTGTTGAAGTTCGACATGTCGAGTAGTGACCATAGTTGTGAGTCTTACGCGAAACAAATCCAGAGTATTGATGAGGTGCAATGGTGCCACTCTATTAGCGGTGAGACAGATATGATGTTGTACGTGGAAGTGGAAAGCATGGAGAGCTTGAACCGAGTTCGCGATCAGCTGCAAAGTTACCCGGATCTTCGCCACTTAATGACTCATACGGTTTTGACCGAGTTTTTCAACAAACAGAATGCGACGGTGCATTCATGTTAGGCAATATCAACTTAAACCTACTGCGTTCACTGCATGTACTTCTTGAAGAGTGTCATGTGAGCCGTGCCGCCCAACGTTTGCATATCACACAATCCGCGGTGAGCCGTCAGCTCAGCCAGTTACGTGATTTGTGTGGCGACCCTTTGCTGGTCCGTGACGGCAACAAACTGGTGCCGACCAACCGTGCATTGCTACTCAAAGGTAAACTCGACGACCTGCTTGGCGAGTTTGACCACCTGTTAGATGATAAACCCTTCGAGCCGCAAGACTGGCAGGGTGAATTGGTGTTGTCTTCGAGTGATTATGTCGCTCAGTATATTCTTCCTGTGATTGTGGCAGAGGTGTCTGCTGAAGCGCCGAACATTAATTTGGCTTATCGATTGTGGCAGCCAAACTACCTTGAAGCACTGAACGAGTCTGGGATTCATTTGGCTTCCAGTATGTTTCCCACAAAGCCAGAACATGTCTCAAGTATCAAACTTGGTGAAGATAAGTCGGTGTGTTTGATGCGAAAGTCGCACCCGTTGGCTCAACAAGCGGTTTTGAGTGCAGAAGATATTGTTCACTACTCTCACATCAAAGTGACGGGTGGTGGAGATAAAGACAGTTACGCGGACATAGCATTGAAGAAGCAAGGGCTGAAGCGAAGAGTGGCTTTACAGGTTCCGTTCTTTTCATCTGCTGGTACTGTGTTATTGCAAGACGACTATCTGATGATCGTGCCAGAACATATCGCCTATAACCTAGGTCGACACCTCGATACTACCTACTTTTCGTTGCCATTTGATACGGAAATGCATACCTATTGGTTAATGTGGCATCCTAAATATGACAACGACTCTGCCCACAAATGGGCGCGAGAAAAAGCATTCCAAGCCATGCAAAAGTCGAGTTACAATATCAGTATGACTTGAAATCATAGGTGTGATGATAATCTTTGATTTCAAATAATACCTCCTGCGAATTATGGTAAGTGCCAAGTATTGAGTATTAAGCGTAGAGCGTTCAGCTGGAACGCTTTATTTTATTAGGAATGGAATGATGACAGTAACAATTTGGTTTTCTTTATTAGCGATTTGCTTGTTGGGTGCAATGTCTCCGGGCCCAAGCTTGGCGATGATCGCTAAACACAGTTTGGCTGGTGGCCGTATGAACGGGCTTATCGCAGCTTGGTCACACGCTGCTGGTATCGGTATTTATGCGTTCGCAACCATTGTTGGTTTAGCCGTTGTGCTTGAGCAATCCCCAATGTTATTTAAAGGTATTAGCTTAGCGGGGGCTGCTTATCTGCTTTATCTTGGCGTTAATGCGTTACGTTCGAAAGGTGGTGTTGCCGCGAAATTAGAAGCGGGTGAAAAGATGAGTTACATGCAGTCTGCTCGTGAGGCTTTCTTGATCTCTATCTTGAGCCCAAAGATCGCATTGTTCTTCATCGCTCTGTTTAGCCAATTTGTAGCGCTAGGTAATGAACTGACCAATCAAGTGATTATTGTCTCAACGCCGCTGATTGTCGACGGCCTTTGGTACACCTTTATCACATTGGTGTTGTCTAGCCCATTGATTGTTGAGCGTATTCGCTCGAAAGCTCAGTTGATTGATCGACTATCTGGCGTGGTGCTGATCCTGCTTGCTGTTCGCGTGGTGTGGACGATATAGCAGTAAACGATAAGAATAAGTAACTAGGGTCTGTTAACTTTTAGTGGTTAAATTTTGTTCGAGATAGAATCGTTTTAGGCGCGGCAAGGAGTATGTAGCCTAGTCATTCTAAGTTAATACTTCTTAACAAAGCATAAAACGATTCTAGCCGAACCCTTCGGGCAGCCTTTGTGGTTCATTTCTACTGCGTTATCGGCTTCTCATGTAGGCTAGCTACACTTCAAAGCCTCTGCCTTGTAGAAATTTCCCACAAAGTGCTGCAAAAATCAGCTCTAAAGGTCAACAGACCCTAGACGTTCACCAGAAACGACACTCATTAAAAAAGGCTCACTAGACGTTATCTAGTGAGCCTTTTTGATTTCTCTGGATTAGCTTTTGGAAGACTTGAGCTTATTAGCCTTCAGAGTTCAGTACGGCATCTAGCTTCGCCATCGAGTCTGAGAAGTAGGGGTTGTAGGTCAAACGCGCATGGTTCTTCCCTTCTTCACGATAGCCCCAAGCTGAGTACCAAACCTCACTGGTTGCATTGCATTGTTCTTCAAACCCTTCTGCCTGACCATTGGAGCAAATCTTCTCGCTACCATTGATTCCGTAATAAGGGTTGTTTGGTGAGAACAGTAAGCCCATGTGAGAGCCGTTCGAGATGCGTTGCTCTGGGATCTTCATGCTGTACTGAACAGCGCGAGGATCCTCGAGAGTCGTCTCTCCTTGCCAAACCAACACATTGTTTGGATTCGGCATAGATTCAGTAAAGGCTTGCTGAACGTAGTTGGTGTCAATCACGCTGTCGCCTTCACTCATCATAATAAAAACTGGTTTATCGAAGTGTTTATCTTGTAAGTCACCACGTACGACTTCTGATGTCTCGTAGTAAACCGATGCACCATTCATTGGCAACGAGTTGTAACGCAACACATTGTCTTCAGGATCTTGATCCGCCCAAGTGACAAAGTAGCTTGCTAGTCCCGCGTATTGAACGGCAGACGAGCTCGGTTGAAACGCAGGTGAGAACAGCAGTAACCCAGAGATCTTTGGATCGTTCATCGCCTGTGAAGTCACGAGGTTCGCGCCGGTTGAATAGCCGCCTAGCCAAACAGAATCATACTCTTGCTCAAGTAACTTCGTATGATGAGCCACCACACCTTGCCAATCTTCTAGGCTCGGCTGCATTAAATCACCCACGCGACTGCCGTGACCCGGAAGTAATACGGTTCTCACTAAGTAACCTTGCTCTGCCAAATGGGTAGCGATGTCTTTAAATGAGTAAGGTGAGTCGCCTAATCCATGAACCAATAATACCGCCTTGCCGTTTGGCGAGGTTGGTTGATACTCGGTTGGTGAATTGAGTTGGATCTCAAGTTGCTTGTCTTCCGTCATGAACACGCGGTTTTTCAATAACCAATCTTGTGTGTCATTGACGTAGGCATCAAAGCTGTCTTGCTGATAGCTAGGCAAGTCTGGAGATGTTTCGTAAGCGGGTATCGGTGTCTCGTTGGAACAACCAACGAGACTTAAAGTCGTTAAGGCCAGCAGTGCTAGGAGGGGCTTTCTTTGCATTATGTAATCTTGTCTCTGTTGTGCTTTCACTATGTCTGAAACTAAAGTTTAGGTTACTTTTTGCTTGAAAGGTCTTCGTATTCACCTTCAATAACACCGGCATCATTGGTTGATGACTGACGAGTGTTCATATGAGCTGCGAAACCTTGTTTCTTCATTTGATTCTGAATGCGCTTGCCAGTAATTAAAGCTGCAATAGCTAAAGGAATAGCAAGGATCAAGCTTGTGAATAACGCCAAAAGGCCAGTAAACAATGCAACAATCGTAACTAATATATTTTTCATATTCATTCCTCTTTTTCTATGTTGTTACTTTATCGCTTCTATTCTGAACGAAACATGAACGCCGTTAATAAATCTCTGAGAGTCACTATGACACGGATGTGTGCTGTTAGGGAGTTTATATGTAGTCATAATCACGCACTAAAAACATGGAATAAAACTAAGTTTAATAAAATCAATATGTTAAAAGTTGGCACGCTTGATGCTCTATAGGGGTTGGAATAAGTCACTGTAAGCAAAGTACTTACAGTTAATAAAAATTACTGGAGCCCTTATATGTTCTGTATTCAATGTGAACAAACAATTCAAACCCCAACCGTAAAAGGCTGTTCTTTCGCACAAGGTATGTGTGGTAAAACTTCGGAAGTATCCGACCTTCAAGACGTGTTGGTGCATTCTCTTCAAGGTGTTTCTTTTTGGGCCAATTTGGGCCGTGCGTGTGATGTTATTGATACTGAAATCGACGAGTGGGCGCCAAAAGCGTTTTTCGCAACACTAACCAACGTTAACTTCGACCCTGCTCGTATCATCGAATTCGCACAACAGTCCCATGAATTCAAGCAGCGTTTAGAGCAACAGGTTCGCGCGGCAGCGACATTGATTGGTTTTGAGATCCCAGCGCTTTCTGCTGCTGCTCAATTCGACCTTCCAACGGACTCTTCAGAGCTATTGGCGCTTGCCCCTCAAGCGGCGGTAAACCGTGGTCACGACTCTCAACACGAAGATGTGATTGGTCTTCGCCTTCTTTGCCTATACGGTCTAAAAGGTGCAGCAGCTTACATGGAGCACGCACGTGTTCTTGGTCAAACTGATAATGCTATTTTCGCTGAATACCATGAAATCATGGCGTTCCTAGGTACAGATCCATCAGACCTAAAACAACTGTTAGATACGTCTATGCAGATCGGCTTAATGAACTACAAGGTCATGGAAATGTTGGATAAAGGCGAGACAGATACCTTCGGTCACCCTCAACCAACAACCGTGAATGTGAAGACGAAGCGAGGTCACTGTATCCTTGTTTCTGGTCACGACCTGCATGATCTAGAAAAGATCCTTCAACAAACGGAAGGCAAGGGCATTAACGTTTACACCAACGGTGAGATGCTACCTGCACACGGCTACCCTGAACTAAACAAGTACCCACACCTTGCGGGTAACTACGGCAGCGCTTGGCAGAACCAGCAAAAAGAATTTGCGAACTTCCCAGGTGCGATCGTAATGACATCTAACTGTCTGCTTAACCCAGATGTGGGCTCGTACGCTGACCGCCTATTTACGCGTAGCATCGTAGGCTGGCCGGGTGTTGCTCACCTTGAAGGTGACGATTTCAGTGCAGTGATCGATTGTGCTCTTGCGCAAGAAGGCTTTAAGCATGACGAGATCGAGCAAATGATCACTGTCGGTTTTGGTCGTAACGCCTTGATGGAAGCAGCGCCTGCGGTTGTTGAACAAGTGAAAGAAGGCAACATCAAACACTTCTTCCTAGTGGGTGGTTGTGACGGCGACAAATCTGAACGTAGCTACTACACAGATTTCACAGCTCAAGCGCCAGAAGATTCAGTAATCCTGACATTGGCATGTGGTAAATTCCGTTTCAACAAAAACCAATTCGGCGACATTAACGGTATTCCACGTCTGCTCGATGTTGGCCAATGTAACGATGCATACTCAGCGATTCAGCTTGCTCTTGCGCTGTCTCAAGAGTTTGATTGTGGCATCAACGAACTACCACTAACACTTGTTCTTTCTTGGTTCGAGCAAAAAGCGATCGTTATCCTGCTTACTCTGTTCGCACTGGGTGTGAAAGGTATCTACACAGGCCCAACAGCGCCTGCATTCCTAACTGAAAACCTACTAAAGATTATTCAAGACGAGTTCGATATGCGTTCTATCTCAACGCCAGAGCAAGATCTTAAAACAATCTTAGCGGCTTAATCTAAGCCCACTCCCAAGCCCCGTTGTTGCTGTTCTCTAGGAACGTGCAGCGGCGGGGCTTTTTAGATTTAATTCTTTAGTATCAGTGAGGTGTGTGAACTATGTATGCATGGTCGGATAGCGATTCAATCAATTTAGTGTGTTTAAAGAAATGGCACGAGACGCCAGATACGGTCAGCTTTGAGCTTGGCAGTATTCCACAAGATTTACATTTCAATTTTAAGCCCGGTCAGTTCATCACCTTGGGTTTAGATATGCCGACGAAAACGGATTACCGTGCTTATTCCGTGGCTTCTTGCCCCGAAGATAACCGCCTGAAGTTGACGGTCAAGCGTGTGGAAGGTGGCTTGGTTTCGAACTTTATTGTTGATGAGCTTGATGAAGGTGACGAGGTTTCTGTGTTGAAGCCGGCAGGCTCGTTTAACTGTATTGATTGCATGCCAACGGCAACAAAGAAAGTAACGCTAGTGAGTGCGGGCTGTGGCATTACACCCGTAATGGCGATGGTAAAATATTGGCTGTCTCAAGACAGTGACAGTGACAGTGACAGTGACATTGAGATTGATTTCGTCCACATGGCACGCAACAAGCTTGAGACTATCTACTTTCAAGAACTTCATCAGCTCGATGAATCACATGCGAATTTCAACTTAAAACTGCTGTTAAAAGACAACGAAGGAACAACCGCCCCTCAAGGTCGTTTAGATAAAAACTGGTTGGTGAAACTGAGCCCAGATATCTTAGATAGAACGGTTTACCTGTGTGGGCCTGTCGGCTTCATGCAAGATATTGAGAGTTATCTGAAAGAGCTTGAGTTCAACATGGATAACTTCTATCAAGAAAGCTTTACTCCTGCTACTCAGGATGCTCAATCAGAAGCGTCAAACGCCGAAATTGCTGACGATACGAATAGTGCTGTTAAGGTATTTGTGCCTGCGTTCGGCGCTGAAGTTGAAGCGGAAACTGGCACACCATTGGCGGATTCATTAGAAAAAGCAGGCGTTCCAATTATTATCGCTTGTCGTAGTGGGATTTGTGGTTCGTGTAAATGCAAAGTGACCAAAGGATCTGTGGAATCAAGCAGCCAAGAAACATTGACGCCAGAGCAGATTGAACAGGGCTACGTGCTTGCATGTTCAAGCTCGATTCAGTCAGATGTTGAGGTTGAGTTATAACAGACGTAAAGCTGTGCAAGAGTGATGAAGACAAGATCTTATTATAGCGATAAAAGTTAGGGCGCTAGATGTAAAAAGGCCACCTAGATCAGTTAGAGAGAGCAGATCTAAGTGGCAACCCTCTTGTTTATACGGGGGAGTAAAACAAAAGGGGTTGCGAAGTCCATACAGACTTCGCAGATATAGTTATTATGTTGTGGAGCTTGTTGCGATGGACGTATCTACAAGAGCGAAGTTAATTAAACTTCTGGGTATGTCTTGTAGCGTACACCCATCATCTGTTCCATACAGTGAACAACTTGGCAGCTGTAGCCAAACTCGTTATCGTACCAAATGTACAGCACGGCACGGTTGTCTTGTGCGATAGTCGCCACACCGTCAACCACACCTGGGTGACGAGAGCCAACCAAGTCGGTAGATACAATCTCAGTCGAGTCTGTGTAATCAATTTGTGCAGACAAAGCAGAAGACAGCGCCATTTCACGCAGGTACTCGTTCAACTCTTCTTTGTTTGTGCCTTTCTCAAGGTTTAGGTTCGCAACTGCCATTGAAACGTTTGGCGTAGGAACGCGAATCGCATTACCTGTTAGCTTACCTTCCATTTCCGGCATCGCTTTTGATACTGCTTTAGCAGCGCCAGTCGATGTCAGTACCATGTTCAATGATGCAGCACGACCACGACGATCACCCGAGTGGAAGTTATCGATTAGGTTTTGATCATTGGTAAATGAGTGCACCGTTTCGATGTGACCAGACAGCACGCCAAACTTGTCGTGAACCGCTTTCAATACTGGCGTGATTGCGTTAGTAGTACAGCTTGCTGCAGAGATGATGGTGTCTTCTGGCTGAATAACATTTTCATTCACACCAAATACCACGTTCTTGATGTCGCCTTTACCAGGTGCAGTCAGTAGCACTTTCTTCGCACCGTTACACGCAACGTGTTGGCTCAGGCCTTCCGCGTCACGCCATACGCCTGTGTTATCAACCACAAGTGCATTTTCAACACCGTAAGCCGTGTAATCCACTTCTTCTGGTTTGTTTGCGTAGATAACTTGGATGAAGTTACCGTTAACGATGATCGCTTTGCGTTCTTGGTCTACAACAATGCTGCCGTTGAATTGGCCGTGTACAGAGTCACGACGAAGCAGGCTTGCACGTTTTTCTAGGTCGCCATCTTTGCCGCCGCGTACAACGATTGCACGTAAACGCAGTGGGTACCCCGGGCCACTTTTCTCGATCAACAGACGAGTTAGCAGTCGGCCAATACGACCAAAACCGTACAATACAACGTCACGAGGTTCTGTCATTGCATCGCCTTCAAGCGATTCGATAAGTGCAGTTTGTAGGAAATCATCCAACCCATGTGTGTCTTCGCGATCTTGCCAGAATGAATGCGCAAGGCGACCAACATCAATACGACATGGAGATAAGTCCATAGAGAGAAGGTGTTGAATGATAGGTTGAGTCTGTTCTGCTGTAAGAGGAGAACCAGTGTAACGTTTTGCGATGCGGTGAGCTTTGATGATGTCGATAGTTGTCGCGTTAACTAAGGTCTTACCAAAGAGGATAACTTCTACGCCTTTTTGACGGTATAACTGACCTAAAGTTGGAGCGATGGATTCAGCAATGGTTTGACTAGTTTGCCAATCTAGGAGGTGCTTTTCGGGACTCATCTTTACTCGGGACCTTTCACGTTAAGTTTCTGCATTCATGGCGGTTGTAGGGAAGCCAATCAGCATAGGGGATTTGAGGCATCAGTCTGTGGTCTCTATTGCCACTTAAATGTGCTGATATACCTTGTGTGTAACTTGTAATTTTTATGTGGCAGGATTGTAAGGTGCGACGGGTTATTCTGCTAGGAAAAATAAATGCAGACAAAATATCTGTAAATTGGCTTTATATTAGCCATAAATCAAGATTTGAACGTAGATAAAGACTATTGACTTTAACAATCTGTAGCACTTATTTTTCGTCAAAAAATACTCAATTCAAAGGGTAATATGTAATACAGGTCATATTGAACATTAAAGGTGTGATCGCTAACTCAAGTTACACGTAAACAGTAAACGATAAATAAGGGAATTAACGAGTATTGATGTTCGACCTTTGAATAAGCCTAGCTTGAGTGTGAAAAGTGCATCACGCAAACGATTGGATGTCACAATTTTAACCTAACTATCCACTTTGTTAGCACGCAGAGTCATTATTCACAGTCTAGTTGAGCCGCAGAATGTGGATGTGTACTTGTTATGCCGGTGATAATAACTGGAGAAAACGTCTTTTGTTTACCTTTTGCTCACTGAAACCTCGCTTGTTTAAACCAGTCTTAATAAAGCACGCCTTTCCGCTTTAAAGCACTTTTCTGGATACCAGTTGGCTTTAATTTTTCGTTCTGGGCTCAGAGTATCGTTTGTTCATATCCAATTTGATCAATAACCCTCTGTTAATGTCCTATTCTTAATTTGGGTTAGGTAAATTACTTTCGGGAAGGGAGTCGTTATAAAAATGATAAACATGTCAATTAGATGGCGTCTTATTTTTCTTTCCACGGTTTCTGTACTCATTATGTTCGGGTTTACAGTGAATGAAGTGCTTAAGAACGATGAGAAGATGAATCACCTTGAAACAACGCGTATTAAGGTCGAAGCGCTTCAATCTTTTAATACGGTTTCAAGTGATGCTTATCGATGGTTGGTGCTGTCTAATGACTCCCCTGAGAAAGGTCAGTTGCTTTTAACACTGCAATCAGAACTGGATAGACTGACTCAGTATGGAATGCGACTTCAACGGTTCGACAGCAATTGGAGTATTGACCCTCAGTTAGCTGAATTGAAAAAGTTGTTGATGATCCTAGCTAGTACACCTGAAACGACAGACAGCAGAAAATTGACAGAGCGCGCTTTCGACTTGTTAAAAGACGTGCTGATGGAGCTGTCTGAATATCGTATGGCCTTAGTCGATGAAAATATCGGTCAAGCTGAAGCGATGTTTATCAATCTTACGCATTATGTGTTTTGGACTCAGAGAGAAGCGTGGTTAAGCTTCAGTTTGAATCGCTCCCCAGAGTTTAAAAACCAATACTTGCTTAGCTATGTCGCTGCTCTAGAGAGGCAGCAACAGCTATTAGATACATTTTTCCGTTCGGATACGCGTTCTCCAAACATTAGACAGTTGCTAAACGCGGTCGCCAAAGATGATTTTCAAGACAAATTTATATCTCGAATCCTCAAAGGGGACTTTTCATCACCCGAAATATATCAACACTTGAAAAGCTTAGAGGTTAAAAAACGGGCTATTTCAAACGCGATTGGCGCTTACACCAATCAAATACAGTTTGAACTGACCAAGAATATCGCGTTGCAGAAAAGGCAAACCTTGGTCATGACGTTGCTTATACTCATCGCTTCTGGTGTTTTGATGTGGCTTGGGGTTGCGACATCTCTGCGCTTAAACAGAAACCTGTCGATTATCTTGAAAGGTTTGTCGGAATGCGCTGATAGCTACGGCCAGCCAAAGGTGATTCGTATCCAAGGGAACGATGAGCTTGCCGAGTTCACTGAAACCCTAAATCGAGTGATGGAACGCAACTATCTGCACAACAAAGAGTTGATAACAGCAAAAGAAGACGCGATTTCGGCTAACAAAGCCAAAAGCGCATTCTTAGCAAATATGTCACATGAAATACGCACGCCACTTAACGGGATCATTGGCATGGCTGAGATCTTATCTCAAAGCCAACTGAGCCCAAATCAACAAGAAGTACTGGGGGATATCGAATCGTCCTCTCACTCTTTACTGGTGCTGCTGAATGACATACTCGACCTGTCTAAAATCGAGTCGGGTAACTTGATGTTGTCACCACACAATGCTGATTTGCGAGAAGCGGTTTATGACTCTGTGAGTGTGATTCAGTCGAAAGCGATAAGTAAGGATATTGAGCTCGACATCAATATCGATTATCAAACGCCGTCACAACTGTTTTTCGATGAGTACCGCGTGAGACAGGTGCTGACCAATCTGCTTTCTAATGCCATCAAATTTACGTCTAAGGGCACAATTACAACTGACATTGCTTATACACCTATGTCTATGGGCAGGGGCAAGCTTGAATGCAGCGTGTCTGATACCGGGATTGGGATTGAGCCCGAGAAGTTAGAGTCCATATTTGAACCTTTCACTCAAGAAGATGGCAGCATTACCCGTCAATTTGGCGGTACGGGGTTAGGGCTTGCGATTTGTCGACAGCTTGTTGATTTGATGGGTGGTTACATTACCGCGCGTTCAGTGAAAGGAGAGGGCTCTACATTCACTTTTTGTTTGTATGTCGATGTTGTAGAAGCGCCTGTTCAAACTTTCGATAACCTGAGCCGAGCGACCATCATCTCGAACTCTTTCAATTACCTCGATCAGCTCGTTAAAGAGTGTGAGCGTTTGAATGTTCGAGCCAATGTGGTGTCATCCATTGCTGCCCTTAGTGAAAGTGTAAAAGAAAGTGACTTCATACTTTATTGTCATACCTTGCACCACTCTATGGAAAAAGATCTTGCGACGTTGAAGGTGATATATCCTCTTGCTCGCGTCATCGTTTGTCAGCATCACCTATTTAAAACCAACCTAATCAGAGAAACGGTCCACTCGACTCATACCTTGCCATTCTTGGGCCGACGTTTCTTAACCAGCTTACAATCTCTCGATGTGGGCGAAGAGCAAACGCCTCAAGTGGAAGCAAAAGATGAAGAAGTTCGCTCTCTGAATCGACGCATTTTGATCGTTGAAGACAATCTGATGAATCAAAAAATAGCGAGCTTCTTCCTTGAGCAAGCGGGTTATGAATATTTGATTGCCAGTAATGGCCAAGAAGCGGTGGATGTCATCACCCAGGGTGCTCAGTTTGATGCAGTCTTAATGGACTGCATGATGCCTGTTATGGATGGCATAACGGCGACTCGTGCGATACGTCAGTGGGAAGCCGATCAACAAGTCACACCATTACCCATCATAGCTTTAACCGCCAGTGTTCTAGAAGAAGACATCAAAGATTGTTTTGAAGCCGGTATGAACGCCTACTTACCTAAACCCTATAAATCTCACCAGCTGTACGATCTTTTCAGTAGCCTTGATATTGTCTAGGGCTCCCGTATCAAGGCTAGCGCGGCGCTACTTAACGAACTTCCAATCCAAGGTTGTATTGTGCAAGGCAACGACCGACATAGCTGATGTTCAGCAAGGCTGCGACTAAGATGGTGCTGATGTGGGCGACGATTTGAATTGGCAGTGAGAAGTGATCGGCCATTGGATAAGCAACAATAATACTGAGAAGCATAAGCAAGGTTGTGATAGCTAGACTGAAGTTTGAAACAGAAAGCAGAGTTTGAAAGCGTTGAGTCATCGTCTTCATATTGAATTCCTAATTGCTATTAATAATTATGATACTTGTTATTAATATCAATTAGCGTTCCGGTTTTAATTTACATTTAAAATCATAATCTTATGTAATTTCGCTTGTTTTTAGAGTCTAAGTGACACGTGCGAATTGCAGGTCTTTATGACTTGATCGTGTTTCTTTACCATTGTCTAAACCCACAAGTATCGATGTGGAATCGAACACCTGAATATAAACCAAGCCCAACATTATTTTTTTGCCCGAATTCCGAATGAATATTTTTAAGTTTCACGTGTAGATCTTCGCGAGTAATGTCATTTGCAGGCACTAGGTCTAAGGCACAAAACTCTAAGTGCTTACTTCGCAGTGCACCACCAGCTTGTTGATTGTAGATATCGGTTCGCTCTCCAGATACTGGTATAACAACACCGATTTCAGGCTCAATATATTGTTGTATGTATTTCAAGGTATTGATCATGTTAGGCACGTTTTTCTTATTGGGAAGGGTAAACAAAGTGGTGTTACTCATTGCCCAGTCTGTTCCTTGAAGTAGCACTAAATGCAATGGCATACTTTTGGTCACACCAGCATCTTTGAGCTGTTGCCCAACTTCCTTTACTTTATCTTCTGCATGATTAAGAAGCATCCAACCTCGAAATGCCGATCGAGTCGGAACCTTGTAACCATGAACATCTACTACGAGGTCGTCGTAAGTGATTTCTGTCTCTTCAGTGTAAAGTCTCTCAAATTCTTCGGGGTAGGGCTGAGTTGATGATAGCGCTAAGGTAATCAGAATACTTGCGTACATAGGGTCACTCCATTGCTTGCGTTTACTTAGTAACTTACCTTCACTTGATAACTTGCTGTCACCAAATCATTTACGTTCAATTAAGTATAGACGATAGAATTTACGTACAAAAAAACCCACTACAAAGAGTGGGTTGCTAACATTATTGCAAGTCAATTTACTCGGTTAGATTACTTCTTACCTTGGGTTTGCTTGTCTTCTTCTGTTAGTTCACGAATACGACGGCTGATATCGCGACGCGCTTTAGAAATCTCTGCGCTCTTAATGATGTGGTCATCAACACGGTCTTCGTAGTCTGCTTTCATGTTTTTGATAATGCCTAAGATTTCGTCATGAGTCATTTCTGGCTTGATGTAATCAAGTAGGTTATCAAGGAGGTCGACACGCTTGCGGTTGTCGCGAACTTTCTTTTCGTTGTCTAAAAGTTCACGCTTAAGTTTGTTCTTACGTCGTGCTTGGTTAACAATTTCAAATACGCTGCTCATAGATTCCTTTTCCTATTCGTCAAATACGTTGTCTGCTTCTGATTAAAGCACATCAATTGATGATGTAACAGTCTTTAGATCAAAGCAAAAGTAAGGTTGTTTAATTATTCGTCACTCTCGCTGATGTGTGATTGTTTTTATCTTACCGTTCAAGTTAGTATCCCATGTAGATACTGCATTGATACGAAATGTGAAATGAATCAACAACAATTGGAAAACGAAGAATTGGACGACAATGTCACTGAATCTTCAGCAGAACAAAACAAGCTTCGTGATGCGTATGTACAAGAGCGTACTTATTTGGAAGTCGTGGAAATAGAGCTAAACCGTTCTAAGATCATAATGATTGATGAACAGGGCAGAAAGAAACGAGTACCAATTTTGTCTGAACACTAGTTACTGCATTGTTAGGTGTTGAGATGGAATTATCAAAATAATAAAAAGGAAAAACGATGAACACAGTACTTTCCCCAATTGAAGCGAGAATTATCGGTTGTTTGATCGAGAAAGAAATCACTACTCCCGATCATTACCCACTGACACTGAACAGTTTAACCACGGCATGCAATCAAAAGAGTAACCGTGAACCTGTTCTCTCTCTTTCTGAGTCAGATGTTTTAGATGCAGTTGATGGTTTAATCGGACGTCGCATGGTGAGTGATGAGAGCAGCTTCAATAGCCGTGTTAATAAGTATCAGCATCGTTTCTGCAACACTGAGTTCGGCGATCTGCAATTTACAGAGCAAGAGCGTGCAATCATCTGCTGTATGTTACTGCGCGGTGCGCAAACACCCGGTGAACTTCGTACTCGAACGGGTCGCCTTGCAAACTTTAGTGATGTGAAAGAAGTAGAAGCAACATTAGACAAACTCGCTGCAAGAGAAGCAGGTGCCTTGGTTGTGAAGCTGCCACGCGAAGCGGGTAAACGTGAATCACGCTACCAGCATTTGTTGAGCGGTGAAGTGGACGTTGAAGCGTTTGCGATGGCATCAGTAAGCGCGGCTGCCCCCTCTGCAACGAGTGAAAAGTTTGAAGAGCTTGAGTCTGAAGTTGCAAGCCTACGAGCAGAAGTGGCAGAGCTTAAGGCTCTGGTTGAATCACTGCTTTAAATGTCAGATGCTGATAAAAATGCGGATTGGGTCGTGTACTTGATCCGCAATCGTCACAATGCCCTTTATTGTGGCGTGACGAACAATCTAGAACGTCGATTTGAACAACATCAAACCGGTAAAGGCGCCAAAGCTTTAAAAGGTAAAGGCCCACTTAAGCTGGTTTGGAGCTTTGGTGTTGGCTCAAAAAGTGAGGCGTTGAAAACCGAATACGCGATCAAGCAGTTGCCCAAATCCCGCAAAGAAAAACTGGTATCACTCAAACTGATTATTGAGTGGCAAAAAGACAAAATTCAATATATCGAAGTCTCATAATTCATAGCTAAAATGTTTGTTATTGATTAAATCTTAATAGTGTAAGGAGCTATATCGGCTCTAGCTAAGCTTATGAATTTAAATGGTAATTACTCTTACCGTGAATGGGCTGAAATCATAATTTAACTCGATGTTCTTAATCTCCATTCCAAATTAACATATTGCTCATTTAGAATGTCGTTCTAATTAGTGTTAGACGCTATCATTTATCATCGTTGTCCTACATAATATCCATTAGCCATACAAAGAGATGGTGTCATGCTAGGTTAAAAAATGAGCCAAAGTAGCTCATATAAAACGAGAAAAATATGAAACGTTTACTGATGTTGTTTGGACTTGCCGTATTTTCTGCGTCCGCTCTCTCCCATGGTACTCATGTCCTCAATGGGTACTGGGAATACCAAGATTATCTTTCCACTTTTCCAGAACAAAGAGCATTGACCGATAAAATGGTCGAGGCTGTACAAAATCACCCTGTGCCACTGAGAAGGATCCAAGATGAGCCGATCACGATTTCCGTGGTGTATCCGGGTCAACAGATCTCGGATTACTGGGTTCGCAATATTCAAGCTTTTGAGAAGCGTCTCGATAGGCTGAAGATCCGCTATCAAATAAATCAAGTGTTTACCCGTATTAATGCCGATCTCGCGCAGCAGAGTATTTCGTTGCAAGAAGCGATTGAAAACAAGACGGATTATTTGATTTTCACGCTAGATACCACGCGCCACCGCAAGTTTATCGAGCACGTGTTGACCTCTACAGACACCAAACTGATTCTTCAAAATATCACGACGCCAGTGCGAGCTTGGGCAGATAGACAGCCATTTATGTATGTGGGTTTTGACCATGCGACAGGCAGTTTAAAACTGGCGGACTATTTTAAACAAGTAAGTCCGCCAGACAGTAAGTATTCTGTTTTGTATTACTCACAAGGCTATATCAGTGATGCGCGTGGAGATACTTTTATCCATGAAGTGAATACGGATACCAACTTTACCCTTAAGTCTTCGTTTTACACAAAATCAAACAAAGACAGTGGCTACCAAGCGGCTAAAATCAGCATAGAGAACGATAAGGATCTAGACTTTATCTATGCATGTTCAACGGATGTCGCTCTCGGTGCAATGGAAGCGATTCGTGAATCGGGCCAAGACATCTTAGTGAATGGTTGGGGAGGCGGCTCTGCTGAACTTGAAGCCATTGCAAGGGGCGACCTAGATGTTACTGTCATGCGTATGAACGACGATACAGGCATTGCAATGGCAGAGGCGATCAAGTGGGATCTAGCCGGTTTGGAAGTGCCTACCGTTTACTCTGGTGAATTTGAAATTGTCACCAAGGAAGATTCCCCAGAACGTATTTCAGAACTTAAACAGCGAGCATTTAGGTACTCAGGTCACTAATGAAGAAAAGTTACGCCAGTACACCTAGAAACACTTTAGCTAGACTCATTACGCGTATCGTTATTTTGGTGATAGGCGTGATGGCACTTGGCGTGCTTATTCATAATTATGAAACCAGCAGTAATATCGTACAGCAAGAGACGAATCGAACGGTACAGCAAACCTCAAGCCTGATCCAAAACATGTTTGATTATCGTTTGTCGGTGCTGCAAATCCATCAAGACAGTAGCTCACACAGTGAAACTCTCAGAGAGCACTTTGATACGGGTAATGACGAGACTCTGAGCTACTTTTTCTTTGGTGTTGACCAACGTGAACCGGATCATGCACCAGATTTACGCTTTGTCTCAACCCACGATGGTTTGGCTTGGGAAGACGGCAACAGTCAATTTTATGGTTTGGATGAGTCCAACTTAAAGCATATTTCTGATGAGGTTTCGTTCAGCAGTAATTGGCATTTTATTAAACTGAGGACAGATATAGGTAAGCGTCACTTGTTGGCTCGCCGTACCCCTATTGTTGATAACGCTACTGGGGAAGTCCTTGGTCAACTCTATATCGCCATTGTGCTTGACAACAACTTCTCTTTGGCTGAGTCAATCCAACAGGGCAGTAATAGCGAAAATATCGTGATTGAAGCGCACGGTACACCGGTGACATCGACATTCAGTGGTGATGAAAGCTACACCATTACTGACATCCTCAATTACCAAATGTACGAACAGTTGCCGCGTCATTTCGTTACCATCGCAACCATTAAGATTAATGCTGTTGAAACTCCTTTAATCATTCGAGCTGTTCAAAAAAATAATAATTTCATTGCGTTAGAAGAGAATTATCAGCGTGCGATCATCGTGGTGATTGTGGTGATCATATTGATGTCTTTTTTTGCTCGAACTTGGATTCAAAAGAGAGTCTCAGCCGAGCTTGATAAGCTAATGGACTTTACTCGTTCGGCAAGTGCTAGCGAAGAGTACAACAAGTTCGATGGCTCTAACATTTTCGAATTTCATCATATTGGTTGTACTCTTGAAGACACCTTTGAGCGCTTATCTGAACAGAATCAAAAATTCCAAGATCTCTTTAACTTTGCTCATTCGCCTATCTTAGTTTGGTCTGAAAAAGGCGATTTGATTCAGATGAACCCCGCCGCTCGCATGGCGTTGTTCGATGCTGATGACAATTATGGTCCAATTGCCCAAGAGTTTGAGCAGCGAATGCTGCCTAATATTCAAATGGTGGTTCAGGGTTCTAAACTGACGGGTATTAACGTACCCATTGGTGAAAAGGTGTTTCGTTGGAACATGTCTGCTATTCGCGTGGAACACGGCATCACAGGAGTGGTGGTACAAGGGCAAGATATTACTAAGCTAATCGAGGCGGAAAGACAGGCTGATCGAGCAAGAGAAGAAGCTGAGCATCTTGCGAATGTGCGAGCAGACTTCTTAGCTAAGATGAGTCATGAGATTCGCACGCCGCTCAACGGTATTCTCGGTGTGTCTCAGCTGCTCAAGCGCTCTATGCACAATGAAGATAATCGCGAGCAGGTGGATGTACTGTGTAATAGTGCGGAACATTTACTGGCGGTACTTAACGATATCTTGGACTTCTCAAAGATTGAGCAAGGGCAGTTTAATATTCAAAAGAAAGACTTCCGTTTAGGGGAGTTAGTTAATACCTTAGACAGCATCTATCGACCGCTGTGTGAAGATAAATCCGTCGAATTTACCATTGTGAATCACTTGGTTGATGACATTGAAATCAATACCGACCAAGTACGCCTCAATCAGATCATGTTTAATCTGTTGAGTAATGCTTTTAAATTCACTCATCAAGGCGGTATCTCCGTCAGCTTTGAGATCGAGAGTATCTTTAACTCCGATAACGCCAGCTTGATCGTTCGAGTGAAAGATTCTGGCATTGGTATTGATGAAAGCAAAATTGATGCTGTTTTTGAACCCTTTGTTCAAGCCGAAGAGACCACCACTCGTGAATATGGTGGCACTGGTTTAGGACTTACAATTGTAAAAAATCTGGTCGATATGCTGGAAGGGGACATTCAAGTCCGCAGCGTGATAGGTCAAGGCTCAGAGCTCACGATAGAAATTCCTGTAGTCGTACACGCCAAGCCGCTATTAGTCGATGCTAAGCAACAAGCTGAGGTTGAGCCAGAGGCGTTGTTTAGTCGACCTTTGAATGTGTTGCTGGTGGAAGACAATCACACCAACGCCTTTATTGCTCAGGCTTTCTGTAAGAAATATGGCATGGTCGTCACCTGGGTAAAAGATGGCTTAGAAGCGATTGAGATGGCTAAGACGATTACCTATGACTTGATCTTGATGGATAACCAACTCCCTAATCTCGGTGGTGTTGAAACCACTCAGCAGCTAAGAGGTGAGATTGGTGTGTCAGCCCCTATTTATGCGTGTACCGCTGATGCTCAAGAGTCAACTAGAGACAGCTTTATGGCCGCAGGGGCGAATTACGTGATTGTAAAGCCGATTAAAGAAGAGTCGCTCCACCAAGCGTTTGTTCATTTCAAAAACTCATACTGGAATGACACAGAGCACTAGGCTTTAACTTAGTGCTCTTTAATGGAGTCTGTTGAAGAGAAGTAACTAATTTTCTGCCTTTATATCGAGCCAGCGACAAAGGCTTGTTCCAATAGCAGCGTTTTCAACTCATCACTCATATCTAGGTGTTCAGGGAATTGGATACCTAGCAGCCAGCCTTGTCTTTGCCTTTTCTTACTTACCACCTTGTAGACAAGATCGTCATCTAAGTACTCATTTAAGTCAGAATTAACTTTTATCTTCCAGCCGACATCAATATCTGATTGCTGGGTAAGATAGATACCGCACCCTGACGCTGAAAAGTCGACTAGTGTGGCATCCAGCGACAAGGTATCAAAAGTGACTTCACAGCTGAGACGTACTTTATACCTTTCGTGTTCACGAATAGGCTTGGTTGCAAAGTTTGAGGGTGGGCGAAGGAAGATTAGATGTGCTGGAGAGGTGATATGAGCCAGTACATTGGTTTTGAACGCGACAATGTGCCCAAGTTCGGTGTCGGTAATCGCACGAACAATAATATCAACGTTTGTGAGCTTTCTCAGCGTCAGTGCTTCTGTCGCTTTTTGCGTAAGCTCTAGGATGAGGTACTGATCTTCTTTGTGTCCGATATAAAGTGTACTGATCTGGATTGAGTCGTCTGGGCCAAATTCCAATACACCTGCTGTTTTTGTACCTGGCTTTAGGTATCTGAACAGTTCTAAGTTTTTATCTTTATGCATATTCGTTACTGAACAATGTTAATCGTTTGATAAAATAATATAACGCCCTGATAAAACTATGTCATTAGTTTCATTGAAGTAATTAGCAGCGTACAACAAAAAAGTGAATCGCTATCTCAAGTAAACAACGGCTTACTCTTGTCGTAAAACAAGATACACTGCTGACAGATATATACTTGATGGAGAAATAGTAAATGGAACTGGAAACCTTATTGAATACTCTGGCTGAAACCCCAGAGGCCGTGCAATTTGAAGATACAATGCAAGTGATCGAAGCTCACTATGATTTTTCTGAGCGCGAATTTCGCAATGGTGAGGTAGTGAACGCTGCAGGGCAGAATAATGGTTCGTGTAAGATTTTTGCTTTTGGTTTAGAGCAAGGCCTATCAGCAGAGCAAACACTTGCTTGTTTTGGTCAATTTTATCGTAACGACGTGCTAGGTTTTCCTGAGAACAGCGACCATCAAAATATTCGTAACTTTATGGTTCATGGCTGGAATGGTATCCAGTTTTCTCAGCCTGCGCTGGTTGCAAAAGTGAAGTAGACACTAACCAGGTAACGATTAGGTCGAAATTTAATCTCAGTATTTTGAAGCGAGAAAACAACCTCTCGCTTTTTTTGTCTATGTTGAACTGGCTAGTAACTTGCTATCCAGTAACTTACTAAATGGGCTCTAAACTACTGAACGGGCAGGGCAGACAAGCACTTACGACACATACAAACTCCAGCCTTTGGAATATCGCTAGTATCTCGTTTTTCTAACTCAAAACACCAACACGTCTCTTTGCCCGCACTGATATCGCATTGAGCTGGCTCATTACACTGTGGACATTGGTGAGTCGAACTCGCGCCACTAAGATTATCCATAACCGACGTTTGCTCTTCTTCAGATAAGCCTTTCCAACCTATAATTTCATCCATTGTTCGAAAGCAGCCACTACACATTCCGCCATTATTTTTACAAGCCGCTCGGCAAGGTGTTTTCATTTCTCTAACCTGTGATTCATTTGGGCTGAAATGTAGCATATTTGTTTCTTCTTGAAGAGCCGTTAAGCTAAGAAATTACTCAGTTAAATTTAGAAATGACCTCGTAATTTTTAGGCTTTTCATGTAGCATCTCGCCCCTTTTGTTGAGTGGGGGGATATTATGTTTATTGGATTTGATTATGGAACAGCGAACTGTTCTGTCGCGGCGATGGTTAATGGAGAGCCAAGCCTGTTACCGCTAGAAGGTAACAACCACTATATTCCCTCAACCGTGTTTGCGCCTACTCGTGAGAGTGTTTCTGAACATCTATTCCGCCACTTGAATATCAAGCCGAGTGATGCGATCGGTGAGCAAGTACTACGACGTGCGATTGCGCTGAACAGAGAAGAGAGTATCGACTTAGTGCCAGAAGACATGGCATTTGGTCAGGCTGCGTTGGACTTATATTTAGAAGACCCTCGCGATGTTTATTATGTTAAGTCCCCTAAATCTTTCCTTGGCGCGAGTGGACTGCATGATGTGCAGGTGAGCTTTTTCGAAGATTTAGTGTGCGCCATGATGGCAAATATCAAGAATCAAGCCGAACTCACGACTCAAGAGCAGATCAAGCAAGCTGTTATCGGCCGACCAATTAACTTCCACGGTCGAGGTGGTGAAGAGGCGAACAGACAAGCTGAAGACATACTGTCTCGCGCAGCTAAGCGTGCCGGTTTCCTTGATATCGCTTTTCAATTTGAGCCCGTAGCCGCAGGCCTTGATTACGAAAGCACATTAACTGAAAACCAAACAGTATTGGTTGTCGATATTGGCGGTGGTACCACCGATTGCTCATTATTAGAAATGGGACCAACGTGGTCTGGTAAAGCGGATCGTACCCAGAGCTTGTTGGCACACAGTGGGCAAAGGGTAGGGGGGAATGACCTCGATATCTATCTTGCATTCAAACAACTGATGTCACCTTTTGGTATGGGCAGCAAAGGCATTTCGGGTATTGATATGCCACTGACTCAATTCTGGAACCCAATTGCGATTAATAATGTTGAAGCTCAAAAGAACTTCTATTCAAGAGAAAACCTAGCGGCATTAAAATTACTTCGTAAAGAAGCGTCAGAGCCTCAAAAGCTAGAACGTTTGATGAAGGTTTATCACGACACTTTGGGTTACGGTATTGTGCGTAGAGCGGAAGAGGTCAAGATTGCGCTGGCAGAATCCCCTCAATATCGTGCTGCGATTAATGTTGCCTCTGAACTGGTCGAGGTAGATATCTCAGTCGAACAGATGGTTGAAGCGATTGAAACACCAAAGTCTAAGATGATTGAGTTGGTTAAAGAAGCGATTCAACAAGGCCAGAAAAAGCCAGACGTAATCTACATGACGGGTGGTTCCGCTCGTTCACCGATACTTCGTGAAGCCGTACAACAAGCTGTGCCGAATGTACCGATTGTGAGTGGTAATTACTTCGGTTCAGTAACTGCAGGTTTAGCTCGTTGGGCTGAGGTTTGCTTCAAATAAGAGTTCAATGATGAGTTATGAAGGGCAACCAGTCGCTGATTGGTTGCCCTTTTTTTGTTTTTCTCTAATGAACTTTCTATTGAACGATTTTTCCTAGCTCATATTGGGATTTGTTTCACAAAGCTAAATATTTCAGCTGAGCTCTACGTGTTACAAAATGTTTCAAAGGCAAAGGCGAGCCTCTCGATGGTCTGATGAGTTACCTTGGGTTTAGATTTTTAATGCTTTTTTAGTGATTATAAAATCAAAAATAATCAAAGTATTTATCTCAAAGAATGAAAGGAGATCCCAGCAATTGTCGTGTTAATCAACTGTTTTAAAAGGTATTTTTGTTTTTTATAGTGCGATTTTTTTTATTTTATATATTTTAATGCAACTTTCTTGTCATTCGTATATTAGGGTTTGCCTACTTGTTAAATGCAGGTAACAACTTCTCCGTAAGCACGAGGTTGTTAGTGAATAACTCACCCAGTTACATAATGGACATGACAAATGAATAAGAAACTTTTAGCGCTAGCAATTTCTGGTGCAGTATTTGGTACACAGGCAGTTGCAGTAGAACTTTACAACGAAGACGGCACAACATTCTCAGTTGGCGGTCACGTTTCAGTTGCAGTTGGTGATGTAAACAGCGACGATCGTCAAAACAGCGATGACATCGGTGTTGAAACTGTTTCTCCACGTATCAACTTCGGTGCAACTCACGAACTTGGTAACGGCTTTACTGCTGATGCTAAAGGTGAATGGGCGCTAAACATGCTTGACGGTGGTGATCAGTCATTCACAACTCGTCTTGGTTACGTTGGTGTTTCTCACGACGATTATGGCCGTGCAGCAGTAGGTACTCAATGGGCACCTTACTACAACGTTGCTGGTGTTGCTGATATGCCAATCGCATTCGCGAATGACTTCATCTACGAAGATCACGGTAATCTAGGTACTGGTCGTGCTGAAGAGATGGTGAGCTACGCTAACGCTGTGGATTTCGGTAACGCTGGCTCTCTAGCAATTGGCGTTGCATGGCAAGGTCGTAAGGTTTCTGACGAAGAATACAACGAAGTTGCTTCAGAGAATAAGTACGGTAACCGCGGTCAAATCGCTCTGAACTACGATATCGCTAACTTCTCTGTGAACTACGCTTACAATACTGGTCACGTTACTTTCGGTACTGGTGCTAATGTTGGTACTGATTCAAAGACTGCTGATTCTAATGTACTAAGTGCAACTTACGGTTCATACGGTTCTGAAGGTCTTTACGTTGCAGCTGTATACGCAGCGAACAACTACATGAATAATGGTAAGTTTGGCGTTATTTCAGAGTCTACAGGTTACGAATTTTTAGCATCTTACGCACTAGCTAACAGCCTTAACCTAAGCGTTAACTACGAAGCTGTAGAAGATGACAAGATGAGCGAAACAGTATTTGCTACAACTGCTCTACAAGCTGAATACAACTTCACATCTCAGTTCGTAGGCTTCGCTGGTTACCAATTCGACCTACAAGGTTCTGGTGAGTACAAAGAGAAAGCTGACGACCAATGGCTACTTGGTGCTCGTTACTACCTATAAGTCGCAGACTGATTTAGCATAGTGTTTACTCCTTAGGTTTACCTTTTAGGATACTGTCCTAGACACCATGCTAAGCCCTCTCAAACCTTTTGGTTAGAGAGGGCTTTTTTCGTTTTGGGCTTTTGTCTTGAATGGTGATTTCGCACTATTGCGACCTTCGTATAAACGCTTTCAAATCATCGAATTGAGCTAAAGATCAGAATTTAGATCTTAGTAACCATCTTGTCGAAGACTCTCATTTTATGATGCGGTAAACTCTGCGTTCCAAGAATAGTTCAGGGACAAACTATGAGCAGCGTTGTAGATCAGGAACAATTGATGAATTCGAAACGAACCGCAACACCGACCAAGGTGCTGTGTGTTGGGCGTAACTATGTCGATCACATCGAAGAACTCAATAACGCAATCCCAGACTCTATGGTGGTTTTCAATAAACCAAGTACCAGCGTTACGTCATCCCTGTCTTCTTTTCATCAAGAAGCGCTGCACTACGAAGCAGAAATCTGTTTTATTGTTGAAAATGGCCAGTACTCCGCTGTGGGTTTAGGACTAGATCTCACCAAACGTGAATTACAAAGTAGCTTAAAAGCGAAAGGCCTACCTTGGGAGCGCGCCAAGGCGTTTGATGGTTCCGCTGTCTTGAGTCGCTTTGTTCCAATTGATAACTTAGACCTTGCAGACTTAAACCTAGAGTTGTTTATTAACTGTGTTCGTGTTCAGAAAGGACATGTTGAGCAGATGCTTTACTCTCCAAAAACTATCCTAGAAGAGCTGTCTTCTTATACCACCTTACTAGACGGCGATGTTGTGATGACAGGTACGCCAAAAGGTGTTGGGGCCGTACATCGAGGCGATATCTTCCTTGGTCGCCTAAAGTGTGGCGATACGACATTGATTGAGATCGAATGGGTAGCAAGTTAATTAGTCTTTTCTATTTAGTTAATAAATTGGCTTTGTCGCTTAATGTTGGTTTTTAATTCGATTAAATAAACGTCGAGCAACTGATTGCATCTGGAAGGGTGTTGGTAATTGATATAAAATCCGCCTCCGTTTTTATCAATGCTGACCCTCATGATCGACTTAACCATTTTACCTGTCTACCTGACTGCCGTTGTTGCACTTCTTCTTTTACCTGGCCCTGATATGTTACTGATTGCGAGTTCAAGCATGAGCTATGGCCGTAAGGTCGGCGTGTTTGCAAGCCTAGGTAATGCGACTTCTGGAATCATTCTGACAGTATTAGCGGCCATGGGTGTATCAGCGTTGATCGCAATGAGCCCAATAGCGCTTAAAGCTCTCCATTTGTTAGGCGGCGCGTACTTGTTGAAGATGGGTTGGGATTGCCTGCGAACAGAGCAGGGTAATGCGCCGGAGTTAAACGATAATTTTGCTGCAAAAGCCTATTATCAACGAGCGCTGATCAGCAACCTGCTTAACCCTAAAGCCTTGGTATTTTTCGTGATGTTTTTACCTCAGTTTGTATCAACGAATATTGAAGCGACTTCGGGCGAGCAAATGTTAGTGCTTGGTTTGCTACTGAATGTCTTAGGTTTAACGTTCAATTTCTTACTAGTAGCGTTGGTCGGTACGATTGGTAAGTCTCTAGTCGAAAATGCTAAGTTTCGCACTTATCAGCAGAAAGTGATGGGCGGTGTATTCATCGTATTGGCGGCTTGGATGTTGTCTTCTTTCTTTACTTCGTAAAGTTCCAAATCGAACATATTATCGCGCGGTGAGCTGACGATAGAAAAATGGACGCTTAGAGCGTCCATTTTTTGGTTTAACCGTTATATGTTGAACATACTAATCGCTAAGAATTCAGCTCTTGCTGGTGTTGTTCGATGAGTTTGTCCATGTACTTCTCACCGCGCAGGCGAGTGTCTTCGTAGGTTTCTGTCCCTTCAAATTTTGTCACCGTCTCATAGTAGACCTTAACTTTTGGCTCAGTGCCGGAAGGTCTTACGATAATGCGTGAGCCGTCTTCGAGGTGATAGATGAGTACGTCACTTGCGGGCAGGTTAATCGCCTCAGTATTACCACCAATAACAAAGCGTAAAGACGACTGCAGATCTTCAATCACTGATATAGCGACGCCATTGATTGCTTTAGGTTGTGCAGACCTAAGCTTCGAACCTAACGATGGTGAATCTGGGTCAAGCGCGATACTGCGTTGTGCGTTGGTGTGGACACCATGTTCCAACGATATCTGAGCAAGAAGATCCCAAACTGTTCGGCCTTGAGATTTCAGCTCCTCAACCAGTTGAGCGAAAACAACGATGGCAGACAGCCCATCTTTGTCTCGTACTTGAGTACCAATTGTGTAGCCTAATGCTTCTTCATAGGCGAACAAGAAGTCGTTCTGATCATTTTCCAATTGCATGCCAATATTCGCTAACCATTTAAAACCTGTCAGCGTTTGGAAATAAGTCGCCCCGTGGGATTGAGCTACTTTTTCAAGCAATGTTGAAGATACGATACTGTTACCAACTAATTGGTTTTTGGTATGCGGCTTTGAGAGTAGATAATGAGCGAATAGCACGCCGACTTGGTCACCTGTTAGCATTTTGTATGAGCCATCATCTGTTCTCACTGCAACCGCAAATCGGTCTGCATCTGGATCGTTGGCACAAGCAATGTCGGCATCGACACTTTTTGCTAAGTTAACCACCAGATCCATCGCGCCTTTTTCTTCCGGATTCGGGAAGTTGACGGTCGGGAAGTTACCATCGGGCTCTCTTTGCTCGGCGACGCTGAACACCTTATGGAAACCAGAATCGTGAAGTAGATCCTCGGCCATTTGTGCGCCGACACCATGCATTGCGGTATAGGTGATGGTGGTGTTCGCCGATTCGATCTCGTCACTCACGTATGGGCTCTGATTGATCGCAGCGCGGTACGTTTGATAATAGCCTTCAGTTAACCACACCAACTTACCTTGCGTCTCAGCGTCACTTAGGCTCATTAAAGGGAGCGGCTTGGTCGATGCGATATCGATTTCAGCGGCAATACCCGCATCGTGAGGAGGAATGATTTGAGCGCCATTCTCCCAGTACACTTTGAAACCATTGTATTCCGGTGGGTTGTGGCTGGCCGTCACCACAACGGCAGCTGCGGCGTTGAAGTGCTCAATACCAAAGGCAACGATAGGGGTCGCCGCGACGTTCGAGGTTAGATAAACCTTAATGCCTAAAGCCGTGAGTACGGAAGCGGTATCAATCGCGAACTGCTTTGAATCTAAACGGCCGTCATAACCGACGACCACACCGCGAATGGTCGCATTAGCGACATGTTCGATTAAGTAGTGGCCGAGCCCGGTTGCTGTTTCCTGTATAACTAAACGGTTCATTCGATTTGGGCCGCATCCAACTTTGCCTCTAAGTCCTGCCGTTCCGAACTCTAATCGTTTGGTAAAGCGGTCTTCAAGTTCGTCGTGCATTCCCTCATCGATGAGGTGTTGAAGTTCTTCACGAGTTCTTGGGTCTGGGTCTCTCGCTAACCAATTCATTGCATCTTGCATAATCACTAAACCTATTAATGTCTGTATGACTTACTGTTGATTTAATTTAAGTGATATTGATTATCATTTCCATGAAAGCAATCGTAAAACTCGATATAAAATAAATTCCAACGGCAAGAGGGCGTGTAGATTAAGCTACTTCAAATAATTGACTGTTTAGTAAGTAAACTTACCTTGAACAATTGGATATCACTAACTAGCCTTTTACATAAATATAACAAAATTTAACAAATTCGCCGTTTTTGAATCTTTCATGGAAACCTCCAACGCTTTTGAACCGTAATAGTTCTTAGGTTATATGAGGTCAGTAGCCCGTTCACAGGCTAGTTCCATGTGAGCTGTAGATTGAGATTCAGCCTTTTCATGTGTAGCCGGAATAACAATGAATGTTGTCCAGCTCGCAACGACATTTAGGTCGCAAGTATCCAATTAGGAAGGATAAGGAGAGATCTTTTGAAAAGATTACTGGTTAGGCTAGCGTGGCTTTTGAAGAGTTTTGTTGTGCTTTTAGTATCGCCTTTAGTGCACGCAAGCAGTGATTACAACATGACTCAAGGCGTCACTGAGATCAGTGGTAAGGTGTATGAACTTCATATGCTGATCTTCTACATCTGTTGTGCGATTGCCTTTGTTGTTTTTGGTGTGATGTTTTATTCGATTTTGAGGCACAGGAAATCGAAGGGGGCCGTTGCTGCCCATTTTCACGAAAGCACGAAAGTCGAAATTCTTTGGACCATCATCCCTATTATCATTCTCATCGCTATGGCGATACCCGCCACCAAAACCTTGATAGCGATGGAAGATACCTCCCAATCAGACCTGACCGTTAAAATCACTGGATCACAATGGAAATGGCATTACAGCTATTTTGGTGAAGACGTCGAATTTTTCAGCCTTCTAGCGACCAGTGACAAAGAGATTGAAGGCATCGAAGTGAAAGGCGCGCATTACTTGCTAGAAGTTGATAAGCCGCTTGTACTGCCTGTTGACCGTAAAGTTCGTTTTTTGATGACTTCCGATGATGTGATTCATTCATGGTGGGTGCCAGCATTCGCCGTTAAGAAAGATACCATTCCAGGTTTTATCAATGAGGCTTGGACAAAGATAGATGAGCCCGGTGTTTACCGCGGACAATGTGCAGAGCTGTGTGGCCGCGCTCATGGTTTCATGCCGATAGTGGTGCATGCCATGGAAGAAGACGAGTTTGACGCATGGCTAGCGGAACAGAAAGAGTTGGCGATAGCCGAACAACAAGCCGCAAAAGATGCATTAGGTGCGTCACTTTCCTTGGCGGAGTTGAATACCATCGGTGAAGAGGTTTACAAAACTCGATGTGCGGTTTGTCACCAAGCAAACGGTGAGGGCATTCCTGGAGCATTCCCTGCCATCAAAGGAAGTCCTATTGCCCTTGGTGATGTGGATGTTCATATCGACACAATTGTTTATGGTCGTGGCGGTACGGCGATGCAAGCATTCGATAATCAGTTAACCGAGAAAGAGATCGCAGCGGTAGTAACTTATCAACGAAACGCTTGGGGTAATGATACCGGCGATATTGTTCAGGCCTCAGATATCAACGCTTATAAGGCGAAGCAAGAAGGCAGTTCTGAAAGCTCAACGGATGATGCACAAAATGATGCTAAGGATCAGTTATGAGTTCACCAATCAATAAGCCGGTGAAATCGGCTCCAGCAGAAGATCAAGTACTGAGCCATTCTGCGGAAGGCACCTTGGGCAATAATGATTTGCCTGTTAATGATCACGATTCACATGCGGCACCTAAAGGTTGGGCTCGTTGGCTGTATTCAACCAATCATAAAGACATTGGTACACTTTATTTGTGGTTCAGCTTTGCAATGTTCTTAACGGGCGGCGCAATGGCGATGGTGATCCGTGCGGAGCTGTTCCAACCGGGTTTGCAACTCGTTGAGCCAGATTTCTTCAATCAGATGACTACAGTCCATGGTTTAATCATGGTATTCGGTGCCGTAATGCCTGCATTTACGGGTTTGGCTAACTGGATGATTCCGATGATGATCGGTGCACCAGATATGGCGCTGCCGAGAATGAACAACCTCAGTTTCTGGATCTTGCCTTTTGCGTTTCTAATCTTAATCGGATCTTTGTTTACAGAGGGTGGCGGCCCGAGCTTTGGTTGGACCTTCTACGCGCCACTCTCGACAACTTATGGCCCAGACAGTACCGCGCTATTCGTATTCTCAGTTCATATTATGGGGATCAGTTCGATCATGGGGGCGATTAACGTCATCGTAACCATAGTGAACATGCGCGCTCCGGGTATGACTTGGTTCAAGCTACCGATGTTCGTATGGACATGGTTAATTACCGCTTTCTTGCTGATAGCCGTGATGCCCGTTCTCGCGGGGGCTGTGACTATGGTACTGACTGACAAGTATTTTGGGACTAGCTTCTTTGATGCCGCTGGTGGTGGTGATCCCGTCATGTTCCAGCACATATTCTGGTTCTTTGGGCACCCCGAAGTGTACATCATGATCTTGCCATCTTTTGGTATTGTCTCAGCCATCATCCCTGCATTCAGTGGTAAGCGCCTGTTTGGTTATCACTCGATGGTTTATGCGACCTGTAGTATCGCACTGTTGTCATTCTTGGTTTGGGCACACCACATGTTCACCACGGGTATGCCAGTATTTGCCGAACTGTTCTTCATGTATTGCACCATGTTGATAGCGGTGCCGACCGGTGTGAAAGTCTTCAACTGGGTAGCGACCATGTGGCGGGGTGCTTTGACCTTTGAAACACCAATGCTGTTTGCGATTGCCTTCATTGTTTTGTTTACGATTGGCGGGTTATCTGGATTGATGCTCGCTATCGTGCCAGCTGATTTCCAATACCACGATACTTATTTTGTTGTGGCTCACTTCCATTATGTTCTGGTAACCGGTGCCGTGTTCTCGATTATGGCTGCTGCCTATTATTGGCTGCCTAAGTGGACCGGACATATGTACGACCACAAGCTCAGCCTGTGGCATTTCTGGACGTCGGTGATTTCAGTTAATGTACTGTTTTTCCCGATGCACTTTTTAGGGTTAGCGGGTATGCCGCGTCGTATTCCTGATTATGCGATTCAGTTTGCTGACGTTAACCAAGTCGTGTCGATTGGTGGTTTTGCGTTTGGGTTGTCTCAGCTAATTTTCTTATGGCTAGCGATTAAGTGCGTAAGAGGGGGAGAGCCTGCGCCAAGTAAGCCTTGGGATAGAGCTGAAGGTCTTGAATGGACAGTACCAAGCCCTGCGCCTCACCACACCTTTACCCATCCGCCGAAAGTGGATTAGAGGGCAGAACCATGAGTGATAAGCAAAGCGATCCCAATCAAGATAAAAAACAACCTAAGCGCCTGTCTAATAAGCGATCGACCAAAAAGCTGACGGGCTACTTGGTGTTGAGCGTGGTTGCGATGTTTTGCTTCGGTTTCGCTTTGGTGCCGCTCTACGATGTCATGTGTGAGGCCTTAGGCATCAATGGCAAAACTAATACTGTTTCAGCGGTGCAACCTCAGGGAATGCAGCCAGACTACTCTCGTACGGTTCGAGTCGAATTCATGTCCCACATCAAGCCAGATATGCCATGGCAGTTTTCGCCTGAAGTTCGAGTGTTAGAGGTTCATCCTGGTGAGGTGGTTCAAACTAACTACATTGCCAAAAACCTTTCTGGAGCCTCATTGGTTGGCCAAGCCGTACCGTCGGTTTCTCCAGGTATGGGGGCAACCTACTTCAATAAGATGGAATGCTTTTGCTTTAATCAGCAGCCATTGGACGGGCACAAGAGCGCAGAAATGGGTTTGATATTTTACATTGAGCCAGATATTCCAGAATCGATACATACGCTGACGCTCTCTTACACATTATTCAATATCACGAATGAGGTGGGTGCTGCGGCCAATAAATCTGAGCCTAACGTACTCGCAAGTAACTAGGAATTTACAGAACCAGTATCAACATAAGGAGTTGAGCGATGAGTTCTAAAAAGGAAGTTTATTTCGTTCCACATCAAAGCCACTGGCCATTGGTGGGTGCTGTAGCACTGTTTTTGGTCGCGGTTGGCGCTGGCTTGACGGTGCAAAACATGGGTACCGACGCCGCAGGTGGTGTGTTTGGCAAAGCGGTGTTGTTAGTCGGGTTTGCTGTGCTGCTTTACATGCTCGCAGGTTGGTTTAGCAATGTGATCACAGAATCATTGAGTGGTCTCTATTCTGAGCAGATTTCTCGTTCTTTTAGACAAGGAATGAGTTGGTTCATCTTTTCCGAAATCATGTTCTTTGGCGCTTTCTTTGGCGCGCTTTTCTATGCTCGAATGATTTCTGTGCCTTGGATTGGTGGTGCGGGCAATAATGAAATGACCCATGAAGTATTGTGGCCGATGTTCCAATCAATTTGGCCACTAACGACGACCCCTGATGGCGTAACGACACAAGCCATGCCTTGGCAAGGTATCCCGCTTAAGAACACCATTATTCTGCTGCTTTCCTCTGTGACGCTGCACATGGCACATATCAGTCTTGAACAAAATAAGCGTATGGCTTTGATCGTGTGGTTGGAGATAACCATTGTTCTGGCTGGCTTCTTCCTGTTCTTCCAAGTTGAAGAGTATCTTCACGCTTATCAAGAGATGGGGCTGACACTTCAGTCTGGCATCTACGGTAATACCTTCTTTTTGCTGACTGGGTTTCATGGCTTACATGTCTGTTTGGGGACGATCTTTTTGATTGTGTTGCTGGCAAGGGTTGCGAAAGACCACTTCACTCCGAAAGACCACTTTGCGTTCCAAGCGGGCAGTTGGTATTGGCACTTTGTTGATGTGGTTTGGTTAGGCCTGTTTGTATTTGTCTATGTGCTTTAACTGCTGAGCCTATCGGGGATTAATAGGGGCGAGGGTTAGGAGTTATCACTCCTGATCCCAAAGCAAGTAATAAAAGTAGCACGACAACGGCTGACCACATGACACGACGCCCCAAGAAGTAACTGAGTCTTTTTCCATTGTGTTTGCCCGAGGCGATTTGGATTAGGCCTTTCATCAAATTGAAAGCGATAAAAAACAGCAAAGCGACCAAGACGACTTTAAATAACAGAACAAAGGTAGATGACGCCATAGTGATAACTCCAAACCGATTGATTGATGATGAACACAAGTTCCGCAGTAAAGGTTTTTGGATAGCGGTTGTTTTAACTGTGGTTTCAGTCGGCGCTTTAATCAAGTTAGGTTTGTGGCAACTCGATCGTGGTAACGAGAAATTACGTTATGAACAGCAATTAGCTGAGAGAGCACATCTCTCGTCACAACCTTTAGGTGTCGTTATTTCTGAGTTGCGAGAGCTGGATTTATCTGGTCAAGAGTCATTAAATCCTCAAACCCTAAACGGGTTAAAGGCTGATGTTGAATTAGTCAATACGAGCGGCTTGATGCTCTTGTTAGACAACCAGATAAGCCAAGGAACGGTAGGGTATGTGATTTACATGTTGGGTGAGGTTCGCTTTGAAGATGGAAACCAGTCCTTAGTGGCTGAAAAACAGTTATTGATCGATCTTGGGTTTGTTCCGGCAAGTAATGACAGAAGAGAACTACCGCAATTAGGAAGTATCACTGTACCAACCAAAATGTCAGGGCGCTTGTATACACGCTCAATTAATCCTTTAAGTCATGAGTTGGGTTTAGAAAATACGACACCGAATAGAATCCAAAACCTAAACATAGCAGCGTTATCACAGTATACAGGAAAAGAAGTGCTGCCCTTTGTCTTCCAACCTCAGAGTTTAGATTCATGGCCCTATGAAATGTTATGGCGTCCAACGGCGATGAGGTCTGAGAAGCATTTTGGTTACTCATTTCAATGGTTTGTTATGGCTGCGGTACTTTTGTTTTTGATGTTGTTGATTGGCTATCGGTACCTAAAAGCAACACCTATCACGAGGAATAAGGATGGATAAATCTCAAGCGCAAGTGAACAGGGAAATTACCGAGGCAAACATGGCTGAGCTCAGAAGCCGTCGTACTAAAGGACGCTTGGTATTAATCGGACTCGTTTTAATTTTCGCTTTGCCAGCCATTATCGCCAAAACTGTGTTGGATCAGAATTGGTATACGTCAGGTGTCACTAACTCAGGCGAATTGGTAGAACCAAGAATTACACTAGCGGATTTTGGCGTAACGGTACCCATGGCAGGAGAGGGTTGGGTTGTGGGGTATATCGCACCGATGGAGTGCGAAAGCTTGTGTGAACAACAGCTTCATTATTTGAATCAAAGCTACTTAGCGTTAGGGAAAAACAAAGAGCGAGTGACCGCCGTTGTTTTCGTCTCAGAAGGTAACTCGTTGTCGGGTTCGCTCAACAAGCCTGATTTATCTTTGTTAGCTGGTGGTGATCAGTTAAGCACCGAGTTTTCGCCGGCTTCCATTGTCATTATTGACCCGCTAGGACAGTTGGTTATGGAGTACAAAAGCGTGTCGGAACCGTCGCAGTTAGTCGGGCAATCCAAAGGTATGATTCATGATTTAAGAAAGCTACTTAAGCTGTCACGAGTTGGGTAGTTGATGGCGCAAATGCTTGAGCTTAAGCAGCGAAAGGGAATAAGTATAGGGAGATAAGTGATGCAGAATAAAGCCCCTGATTTACTGATGCTTGTGATGAGATTAACTATCTTGTTAACCCTTACCGTGATTGTTCTCGGAGCTTATACACGCCTGTCTGATGCTGACTTTGGCTGTCCTGACTGGCCGGGTTGTTACGGTAAGATCACCGTTCCGTCTGATGCCCAAGCGGTGAGTCAAGCCAATCTGCAATTTCCAGAGCGAGCTCTTGAAGCAGACAAAGCGTGGATAGAGATGATCCATCGCTACTTTGCAGGAACATTAGGGTTGCTTATCTTTGTCGTTGTAGCTTGGTGTATTAAAAAGAACATCACACCAGTTGGTCTTCCATTACTTATCTCTGCCACTGTGATTTTTCAGGCTTTGCTTGGAATGTGGACGGTGACTCTTAAGTTGATGCCCGTTGTGGTTATGGCGCATTTGATGGGGGGCTTCACGTTGCTGTCACTGTTGTGTCTGCTCTACTGCCGTTTGTCTCAATTCCAAAGCCGTTTTGGCGAGGCTTCTTATTCTCCAACACTTAAATTTTGGGCGTTGTTTGGGTTACTCATTGTGGTTGGGCAGATACTGCTTGGTGGTTGGACATCGTCAAACTATGCCGCTTTGGTGTGTACCCAATTGCCTATTTGTGAAGGTAACTGGATGAGCTACCTCGATTTCAAAAATGCGTTCGATTTTGCTCAACACGGACACGATAACTATGAGTTTGGTGTGTTGGAGTATCCCGCGAGGCTTACCATACATGTCATGCACAGGTTCGGGGCTATTGTGGCGACATTAACGGTGCTGATGGTCGTGTACCAGTTATGGAAGTTTGGCCAAGTGCCTCACCAAAAGCTGAGCATGATTGTCGCAATAGTGTTGTTTACTCAAATCAGCCTTGGGATCAGTAATGTATGGTTTCACCTGCCAATCTCAGTTGCGGTTTTGCATAACCTAGTCGCAGCAATGTTGCTCATCAGCATGGTTGTAACCAATTTTGTGGTGTGGCAACGCAAACCGAGTGAGAGCTTGGTGAAGAACAGTGTATTACAAGGAGGTAATCATGGTCAGTAGAACGTCAACACAGTATGAAGTGGTGGCTCAAGACGCAGCCTTAACTCATAAGATAACAGCCAATAATGACATAACTTTAAGTAACGAAAAGGCTGAAAAAAACAAAGCCACTTGGAAAGTTTATTTAACGCTGACTAAGCCTAAAGTGGTGGCTTTGATGTTGCTGACAGCATTGGTTGGGATGTGTTTGGCCGTGCCGAATGGATTGCCTTTGCAACAAACTTTGTTCGGAATGATTGGGATAGGGTTAATGGCAGGTTCAGCGGCTGCGTTTAACCATTTGATCGATAAAAAGATCGACGGCCAGATGACTCGAACAAATCGACGCCCTTTACCATCCGGTGAGCTGAGTAGTGTGCGTGTGTTTAGCTTTGCAGCAGGTATCGGCTTATTTGGGTTCGCTACGTTAGTGGTGTGGGTCAATCAACTCACGGCTTGGCTAACCTTTGCAAGTTTATTGGGCTATGCGGTCATCTATACCATGTACTTGAAGCGAGCAACGCCGCAAAACATTGTGATAGCAGGGATCGCTGGTGCAATGCCTCCGTTACTGGGCTGGACGGCGGTTACCAATGAACTGCATTCAAATGCTTGGTTGTTGGTGATGATCATCTTTATTTGGACACCTCCTCATTTCTGGGCGTTGGCAATTCATCGTCGTGATGAGTATGCCAAAGTGAATATCCCCATGCTGCCTGTGACCCACGGAATCGAATACACCAAGACTTCTATTTTGCTCTATACCTTGCTGCTAAGCATCGTATGTATATTGCCGGTATTGGTCGGCATGAGTAGCTGGATATATTTGAGCGCTTCTTTGGTTCTCAACGGCGGGTTTGTTTATCACGCTTGGGTACTTAAATATCGTGATGAACCTAATATGGCGATGAAGACCTTTAAGTTCTCCATCTATCATCTCATGATCTTGTTTGTGGCTCTGTTGGCGGACCACTATCTACTTTGATAACTGATGCTTCAGCTGTTACAGAATAAGAAAACGGATGCTTTGGGCATCCGTTTTTGTTTGGTTGATGACTAAAACTCACCCAATACAAAGTAAGTATCTAGCGAGTACTTAGTCCACTTTGTTCCAAGCACTTTGCCAGTGTGAACCGACACCTGGTTCGTACTGAGTTGCTGTTGGAGCCCATTGAACACAGTAGCCAGAGTATGGGAACTCTTTACACTGATAAACGCCACCATCGCTGCTTAGAACCTTTGTTCCTGCTGTGTAAGACTCAATGCTTTCTGGGAACACGAAGTCGTAGTCGCCTGCTGGTGGCGGTGTTTGCTCGTCCATTAGGTGGAAATCAAGCGTGTTCTGATCCACTAAGTTACCTTGGTCATCTTTCGTCACAACCACAAGCATGTGGTGGCCAGCTTCAGACTTAGAAAGAGTCAGTTGAACATCTTCAACTTGTCCGTCTGTTAGATCCGATTTCTGAGATGCAAGTGCTTCACGGTGATGGTTGTACACGGTAAGCTCAGCTTGGATATCGCCTGTTGCCGCTAACGTAAGATCAAGCTGAGTAGGTTGGCTCTCATCGATAATGTACTCTGATTCTAAGCCCGAGACTTCAAGATCATGCTCGGGTTCTGGAGTATCAATCTTGTAGCCGATTTCGACACTGTTAAAGCCAGAGCCTGCTTTTAGATAAACAGGATTCGTGCCGTAAACGGGTGCGAAATCGCCTTGGTCATTCAATTGACCTGCTTTGATTTGCGTCTGCTCTTGGTTGATCTTAGAAGCAAGCGCGTAAGACCAGTTATTGGCTTTGCCTTGTTCAGAAGTTTCAATCACAAGCTCAGTGCTGTATGAAGCGTTCTCACCAGACTGGTCGAATACACGCGTATAAACAGCGTCACCAACATTCAGGTCTTGTGTCGGGTTGATTTGACCACCTTGATCCCAATCAGGAATGATAGGGCCGTCACCATCAAATTTCACGTCGATAACGTTGTAGAAAGCCGCTGCAGTGTCACCTACATCCCATACCGCAAGGATCACTTGATAACCTTCACGCTCTGGCACATTACACAAGTGACTGACTTGCATCGGTGGCTGTTCCATATTGCCTTCAACAACACAGAATGGCGTTAAGTCAAAAGAGCTGCGAGCCAACGGCTGGTTTGGATTCCAGTCGGGTTGAGTAATGTAATATTTCCAATCGCGAGTCTTGTGGTTAGCTGTGAATGTCCACTCGAAGTATTGAGAACCAGACTTGATAGGGCGTTTAACCCAGCGGTCTGCCTTTTGTTCGTCTAGTGCTGCTGCTAAAGAAGATTGCGCACTGGCGATTTTCCCATCAGCAGGGCCAACTTCTGGGAAGCCTTCAGGGCCTTCTACACTTTGTGGTTCGTATTGGATACCACCACAGTTGGTGTTTTTCTCTTGCGTATCACTCGCAGGGAACTTACATAGGGCAACACGGCTCTCAGCTACGCCATTGTTGTATGCCGAGACATAACCGTGACCGAAGCTTGCACCGCTTACGCTAAGAAGCGATAGCGCGATGAGTGATTTTTTTTGGAGTTGTTTCATTATTTGTCCTTACTGTATTTGGCCGACAAAAAAGAGAACACCCCGGCATGCATTTACACTTAGATTCTATTAAGTGGCGGCCCCGCTATCATAGACAGAATATTTGTCGACAGACCGGTGGCTTTGCGTCCTATTCTTTCAAATAGTTTGCCAGAAGTGCGTTTGAGCAATCGAAATGTAGCCAACCAGTTTTATAAATGCGAATCAATCGATTGAAATGTGGAATGCCAATCTCGAACTTTTAATTCTTGATACAAATTAACTTGCTATATGTTTAGTTCGTTAACGTATAAATTATTGATATAAATAAAGAAAGCATTTGATCTAATCGTTTTAGTGAATGACTTTGGGTTGTTTCGCTTCGCTCTGTACAACAATTGTGCACATATCAAAACCAAACCTTTGGTTTCCACTAACCGAACCCTGACACGCCATGTATGAAAAACCGGACAATTGATTGGTATGAATTATATAAAGGAGCCGGTATGGAATTCACAGAACTAGACAGAGACGCGTTGTATCAAACGTGGATGTCACAAAAATCGAGAATGCGAATTACGCAGATGGAGTTTTCAAAAAAGCTAGGCATGAACCAGCTTGATTTCTCAAGAGTGCTAAGAGGGGAGACGCTATTAACCATGTCTTTCATTAGTCATTTTTGTCGTTTACTTCATTTGGAACCAAGGAATGTATTCCCCTCGCTAAAAGAGGTCAATGAATCGGGGCCTAAAGTGGTCTACCTGAAAAGTAGAATGAGTGTTGATGGTGAGATCCAAAATGCTTATATTGAAGGAAATCAGGTAATTGTAGAGTACGCACACACTGTTCAACATGATTAATTTTAGAGTTAGCTCTGATTTTTAACCCCCTTTTTCTACAACCTTTTCACATAGGGTATGTCATACTTAATTAGATTCCTTAATTTTGACTAAGTGCGTTATGAACCCTTTAAAAGTCCTTTTGCTTGTTGCAACCAGCATTTTCTTGCTTGGTTGTGCAGGCGGCCCAATTAGAACCGCTACTAAATTTACCAGCTACGAAGATTTTCAGGCTGGGCCTGACGGAGGCGTCGACTTGGTTTGGGCAAGGGTTGGGCTACGTGACGCGCAGCGTTTGAAATCCAAGTTAGATGACTACGATTCTGTAGTGATCGACCAAATTTTTGTTTTAACAGAAGAAGGTTCGTTGGATCAGGAAGAGATTCAGGAACTCACTGAGCACATGGTTGCGCGCTTGGAAGATAAAATATCGCCTCATAAAACGATTGTCGATGAACCGACAGGAAAAACGCTCCGCTTGAGTATCGCTCTGAGTAACGTTGAAACGCCCAATCCGATCTTAGCTGTAACGAGCAGCGTTCTGCCGTTTGGCCTTGCGATGTCAACCATATCTAAGGTCACGACTGGTGAGCACACCAATGTTGGGAGTGCGAGTGTAGAGTTATTGGTCAGTGATGCTCAAGAGGGCACACCACTGTTTGCAGCCATCGACCGTGAAGCGGGTAACAAAGATTTTTCAACCATGATTGATTCGCTGGATGATGCCAAAGACGCGATCAACTATTGGGTTGAACGTTTAGGTGATACTCTACACAACATAGATGACGCATAGTAAAGACCGAATAATGCTAGAGAAAGAGAACCTGATTAAGTTGGCTCGAATGCAGATGCCATTTGGAAAGTACGCGGGTCGTACACTGATTGACTTACCTGAAGAATATTTGCTGTGGTTTGATAAAAAGGGATTCCCGTCTGGTGAACTCGGCGATTTATTGAAACTGTGCCTTGCTCTGAAAATTGAAGGGCTTGATAGTGTCGTCAAGCCATTGAAAAGAATGTAATTAAATAAAAGCTCACGCTGATCACGTGAGCTTTTTTGTTTTTGAGTTCGACACAATTTTACATGCATGATGTAGCTTGAAGAATGGCTCTTCTTACCTTGCTATAAAATACGCAATCGATAGCGTGTAAATAATGGTATACAGGGTGTTTTAAATATAAAACACAAAAAAAATTGCGTTTATTTTTAATTAGTGATTGAAACTAGAGTTTTTACTAGTTAAGTTACAGGGAACAAGAAGATTAGTGCTGATAGAAAGTGACGTGAGACAACGTACATTCAGCTCAAGGATAGAAAAAAGGAAGAAGTAAGCAATGTTCCAGACTGATGATGTAAGAATTAACAAAGTAAAAGAGTTATTACCCCCTGTTGCTGTTTTAGAAAAGTTTCCAGCGACAGAAGTTGCTTCTTCTACAACCTTTGAAAGCCGCAAAGCGATCCACAATATTTTAGAAGAGAGCGATGATCGCTTGCTTGTTATTGTCGGCCCATGTTCTATTCATGACACAGAAGCTGCTCTTGAGTACGGTAAACGTTTGAAAGTGTTGCGCGACGAACTTGGTGATAACCTTGAAATCGTAATGCGTGTTTACTTTGAAAAACCACGTACAACTGTTGGTTGGAAAGGTCTAATAAATGACCCGTACATGAACGATACGTTCAAGCTAAATGATGGCCTTCGTCTAGGACGTAAGCTACTGCTGGACCTAACTGACATGGGCATGCCAACGGCAAGCGAATTCCTAGACATGATCACGCCTCAATACGTTGCTGACCTAATCAGCTGGGGTGCAATCGGCGCACGTACTACAGAATCTCAAGTTCACCGCGAACTGGCTTCTGGCCTATCTTGCCCAGTTGGATTTAAGAATGGTACTGATGGCAACATCAAGATTGCAACAGATGCTATTCGCTCTGCTAGCGCTTCTCACCACTTCTTATCAGTAACTAAGTACGGTCACTCAGCTATCGTTGAAACAGCAGGTAACCCTGATTGTCATATCATCCTACGTGGTGGCAAAGAGCCAAATTACAGCGCAGAACACGTTGGTAAGATTAAAGAAGAGCTAGCAGCTTCTGGTCTTCCACAAAAAGTGATGATCGATTTCAGCCACGCAAACAGCTCTAAGCAGTTTAAGCGTCAAATGAACGTATCTGATGACGTAAGCGCACAAATTTCTGGTGGCGACAAAGCTATCTTTGGTGTGATGATTGAATCTCATCTTGTTGAAGGTCGCCAAGACCTGGTTGAGGGCAAAGCTGCAACGTACGGCCAATCTGTTACTGATGCGTGTATTGGTTGGGAAGACACTGAAACAGTACTTCGCCAGCTGGCAGACGCTGTTGAAGCTCGTCGTAACAAATAGACTAATTACAGTCAGCGATTAAGCTACTGAAAATTCAAAGCCCTTAGTTAGCAACAGCTAATAAGGGCTTTTTTGTGGATCTTAGTTGAAAACTGGAAGTGTCTGTATTCTTAAATGAGAAAAGACAGTAACTCGTCGACTTTAAGTGACAGTAAAGCTTTATCTTGTTTGGTTTCAACGTTAAGGCGTATTAATGGCTCGGTATTGGACTTTCTTAAGTTGAAGCGCCATGAGCCCATATTCATGCTGATTCCGTCTGTGTGATCGATCTCAACGGCATTATCTTGGTAGTGCGATAACACGCAAGCCATGACCTGCTCTGGGTCTGAGACTCTTCGATTGATCTCCCCGGAAGAGGGGAATCTATCTATACTAGTACTCGTTAATTGGTGAAGAGATTGTTGAGTTTTCGACATCAGCTCGATAACCAATAGCCAAGGAATCATGCCTGAATCGCAATATCCAAAATCACGAAAATAATGGTGTGCGCTCATTTCGCCCCCATAGACGGCATTCGTTTCACGCATCTTCTCTTTGATCAGTGCGTGTCCTGCTTTAATTCCAATCGCTTTTCCACCATGCGTTTTTGCGATTTCAATTGTGTTCCAGGTCATGCGCATATCGTGCAATACAGTCGTGTTAGGCTGTTTGACCAAGAATGCTTCAGCAAGCAACCCTACAATGTAATAACCCTCGATGTAATCGCCTTGCTCATCAAAGAAAAAGCATCGGTCGAAGTCTCCATCCCAAGCAATTCCAAGGTTGGCAGAATGCTCTAAAACGGCATCTCGAGTGGCTGCTTGGTTCTCTCTAATCAAAGGGTTTGGAATACCATTTGGGAAGTTTCCATCAGGGTTATGATGAACTTTGATGAAGGTGATAGGGACACCGAGTTCGTTAAATTTATTATCTAAAGCATCAATGATATGTCCTGCAACACCGTTCCCAGCATTAACCACAATCTTCATCGGTGACAGCTTTGATGGGGTTATGTACGAGAGTAGGTGCTCGACGTACGGAGCAAGAATACTGTTCGATCTACTAGAGTTACTTGGTTGTGCATGAACGAACGGTAAATTGCAGTTCAGCTCTTGATTAAGTTCTTCAATGCGTCGTTTGATTTCATCTAAACCACTGTTTTTACTGATAGGGCTAGCGTCTACACCGACCATTTTCATGCCGTTGTAATTGATTGGGTTGTGGCTGGCTGTGATTTGTATTCCGCCAATCGCTTTTAGGTAACGAGTCGCAAAGTAGACCTCTTCAGTGCCAGTCATACCTAGATCAATGACGGTAATCCCTGACTCGATTAAGCCTTTGGTCATGGCTTCTTGTAATGACAGGGAGGTTTTGCGGTTATCACGACCAATCACTACCTGCGCCAAACCATCGAGTGAGGTTTCAGGCTTAGCGGATAGGACGTATTCGCCAAATGCCTTACCGAGCAGGTAGGCGAGTGGCTCATTGATTTGTTTACCAATGACGCCGCGGATATCGTTGTTCTTAAAGCAGTTTAGGTCTAATGTTGGTTTCATCGATTTGTCGCTGCTTTATTTCGTTTGGTTGTGCTTTGATGAGTGGACTTGTTGCTTGCGCACGTCTCGCCCATAACTGTCTTGATATCGAATGATGTCGCCTTCACTTAAATGACTGCCTGTTTGTACTTCAATCATCTCGAGTGGGAGATCCCCTGGGTTCTCTAGGCTGTGAATATGACCTAAAGGGATGTAAGTGGATTGATCTTCTTCAACCAGATAGGTTTTCTCATTGTTGGTCACTTTCGCAGTACCCGCCACGACTACCCAATGTTCCGCTCTATGGTGGTGCATTTGTAACGACAACTTGTGACCGGGTTTAACGGTGATACGTTTAACTTTGTCGCGCTTGCCTAGGTCGATAACTTCGTATTTACCCCAAGGTCTAAACACCTCACGATGATGCACATGTTCTGTGCGACCCGCTTGATTTAGTTGACTGACAATCGATTTAACACCCTGAACCCTGTCTTTATTTGCAACCAAAATAGCGTCTTTGGTTTCGACAATAATCAGGTTGTCGACACCTACCGTCGCAACCAGCTTATTTTCAGCATGGATGTAGTTGTGTTGAGAGTCGACGGTTAACACATCACCTTCAATGACGTTATTGTGCTGATCTTTTTCGCTTACATCCCAGATCGCGGACCATGAGCCAATATCGTTCCAGCCGACATCCATCGGGATCACCGCGGCGTGCGAGGTCTTTTCCATCACGGCGTAATCGATTGAATCACTTGGACTGCTTTTGAATGCTTCAGCGTCTATACGGATAAAGTCGAGGTCGGTATTTTGCGTTGCAAGAGCGAGTTTACAAGCCGCTACTATCTCAGGGTGGTGTTCGGTGAGTTCTTCAACATAGCGTGATGCCTTAAACATGAACATGCCACTGTTCCATAAGTATTGTTCTGAGCGGATGTACTCTTCTGCTGTTGCTGTGTCTGGCTTTTCTACAAAGCATTCTATGGCGAAGGCGTGATTGATTGGCTGCTCTGTTCCATTAGTATCAGTTTGAGCACTGGAGGAAAGAGGCTCTCCCTGCTTGATATAGCCATAGCCAGTCTCTGGGGAGCTAGGTGTTATACCGAATGTCACCAGCTTGCCTTGTTTTGCATAATCAACACCACGACTAATCGCTTGTTGGAATTCAGAGGTTTTCGCGATGTGATGATCAGCAGCCAGCACTAACAAGATAGGGTCGGATGCGCTTTGTTCATTAAGCGGTGGTTTACTTAAAGCCTTTAGGGCGGCAAGCGCAATGGCTGGGGCTGTATTTCTACCGACTGGCTCTAGCAGAATACCACTATGTTGAATGTTAGCTGATCGAGCTTGTTCAGCGGCAATAAAGCGATGCTCTTCATTACAGATAATGAATGGGGCATCGCATTTACTATCCATCAAGTGCTCTTCAAGGCCTTGCAGGCGTTGAAGTGTGTGCTGAAGCATTGACTGGTCGCCGGCAATATTGAGAAATTGCTTAGGGTAAAGCTCGCGAGACAGTGGCCAGAGACGACTTCCGGAGCCGCCGGCTAGAATGACAGGTAAAATCATAGCGTGGTAATTAGGTGCATTAGAATACTGCCAGCATATTACCACGCTTCACGCTTATTACTTATCGATAACCAAGAAGGATATGACTATCGATGACCTTCCGTAGGGGAGTTCAACATGTCTTTGGGATCGCTAATATTCTGATTATCACCTAGGCTTTGAACGCTGTTATGATCTTGAACATTAGAAAAGTCTTGAGGGTCAATCTTGAGTGTCTGTGTTGGGAACGCGATGTCTGCATTGTGTTTATGAATAATCGCCAGAACCTGTAACAGAACGTCTTGCTTCACTTTGTGGTACCTGATCCAGTTGACTGTTTTTGTGAAGGTATAGATAAAGAAGTTGAGCGTTGATGGCCCAAATTTGTCAAAGTTAACGATCAACGTCTGTTTGGCATCAATATCTGGGTGGGTCTCGAGCATGGTTCTTACATCATCAACAATGAGCGCCAATTTGTCTGCATCTTGATAACGAAGACCAAAGGTTTCATTGATTCTACGATTCAACATTCTCGATGGATTCTCTACCACAATACTACTGAACACCGAATTTGGCACGTACAAAGGACGCTTATCAAAAGTGCGGATGATCGTCATGCGCCAACCAATGCGTTCGACAGTGCCTTCGATTTGACGATCGGGAGAACGTATCCAATCACCGACTTTAAAAGGGCGGTCGAAGTAAATCATCATGCCACCGAAGAAATTCGACAGTAAGTCCTTAGCCGCTAAACCGACGATCAAACCACCCACACCACCAAAGGTAAGTAAGCCGGAAAGGCTGAGCCCAAACGCCTGCATGATGGTTAGGCCGCCCATCACCATAAAGAACAAGCGAGCGACTTTCGCTATCGCTTGTACTGTGGTTTCGTCTCTGGTTTTTTGCTCTAAGACATAGGCTTCAGTGTTAGTGATCATTCGTAAGGTAAACCAAACGAATGTACAGATAATCAATATGTGTTTAAGCGTTTTTAACCAATTGATTTCATTGCCAAACTGGTCTTGAAGTATTAGCCCGATAGAGACTGTAGCAGGCCAACACCAAAGTAATGTGCTGACAGGGGTTTTTAGTGCTTCTAGCAGTAGATCGTCCCAGTGGAATGGGGTTTTCTGAACCAGAATTTCTAAGCGATTATGGATAATTCGCCAAGCTACCCAAGCGAGAAAACTCGCAATAGTGATGAATAGGACGCTGTTTGCCCAATCACTATGGCTCTGGTTGATGTAGGTTTGTACTTGGGTTATGAATTCATTCATTGTGTGTGCTGCCGCAGAAATTATGAATTGGAAATTAGCAGAAACTCGAGTTGTTCTCTACCTTTATAAATCAAGCGATTATGACAATAGTATAACCTTATTCTTGCAGAACTAACTTTTTTTGAGATAGAAACTAATGTAGGTTTGGCTATCCCGTGTAATTAAAATTTCTAAACAGGATTTCAAATGAGCGACAAACAATATGCAGTTATCGGTTTAAGGCGATTTGGTCTGTCTGTTTGCAAAGAGCTACAAAGTTCAGGGGCACAGGTACTGGCCGTCGATATTGATGAAGAGCGAGTGAAAGAAGCGGCGGCTTTTGTTTCACAAGCGATTGTTGCGAACTGTACAAGCGAGGAGACAGTTAAAGAGTTAAGACTCGACGATTACGACATGGTGATGGTGTCGATTGGCTCTGATGTTAATTCCAGTATTCTGACTACTCTGGTGGTAAAAGAGTCAGGCGCAAAAGCTGTTTGGGTAAAGGCGAACGATAAGTTTCACGGCAAGATTCTCTCTAAGATTGGTGCTGACCATATCATCATGCCTGAACGAGATATGGGCATTCGTGTTGCGCGTAAAATGTTGGATAGACGCGTTCTTGAGTTTATCGATCTTGGCAGCGGTTTAGCGATGACGGAGATTGTTATTGGTTCTAATTTGTTGGGTAAGAAACTTGGCGACCTTAAGCTGTGTAAAGAAAATGGTGTTGAAGTACTTGGCTTCAAGCGAGGACCGAACCTAACTAAAGCTCCAGAACTGGATGTGAGTTTAGAAATTGGGGATGTGGTGATCATCGCTGGGCCGAAAGAGACCTTATCTAGAAAGCTACGCAATTGGTAATTGGCAATAAGGTAACAGTATGAATTCGTTAAAACGAAAAGGTACTTTCTACACGCTTAAGAGTGATAAAAAGCCACGTAAAGGCTCTGAACCTAAGATTATCCTTACGAGCTTCTTAGGCGTACTTATCCCCTCTGCAATATTGTTGACGATGCCTGTATTCTCTGTGACAGGCCTAAGTTTTACGGATGCACTGTTTACAGCAACCTCGGCGATCAGTGTGACAGGATTAGGTGTTGTCGATACCGGTGAGCATTTCACCTTGGCGGGTAAAATCTTACTGATGTTCTTGATGCAAGTCGGCGGGTTAGGGCAGATGACTCTATCTGCGGTACTGCTTTACATGTTCGGTGTTAGGTTAAGCCTTAAACAACAAGCACTCGCGAAAGAAGCGCTTGGCCAAGATCGTAAGATTAACCTTCGTAAATTGGTTAAGAAGATCATCATCTTTGCATTAGTGGCTGAATTTATCGGTTTTGTATTGCTCTGCTTCCGCTGGGTACCTGAGATGGGATGGTCAACGGGCAGTTTTTATGCACTATTTCACGCGATTTCCGCATTCAATAACGCAGGGTTTGCGTTGTTCTCAGACAGTATGGCGAGCTTTGTTGACGATCCATTGGTGATCTTTACCTTAGCAGGCTTGTTCATTTTCGGCGGATTAGGCTTTACTGTCGTGGGCGACCTATCGACTAACTGGCGGAAAGGCTTCCAACATCTGCACTTACACACCAAGATTATGCTAACCGCCACTCCGACTCTATTGTTGGTAGGTACGGTATTGTTCTGGCTGCTGGAAAGAAATAACTCAGCAACCATGGAAGGGCTATCGACTCAAGGACAGTGGCTAGCCGCATTTTTCCAGTCGGCAAGTGCTCGTACTGCTGGCTTTAATAGTGTGGATTTGTCTCAATACACTCAGCCGGCATTGCTGGTAATGATTGTACTGATGTTGATTGGTGCCGGTTCTACCTCAACGGGTGGTGGTATTAAGGTTTCGACCTTTGCCGTCGCGTTTGTTGCGACGTGGACGTTTTTACGCCAGAAGAAACATGTAGTGATGTTTAAGCGAACCGTAACTTGGCAAGCGGTAACAAAGTCATTGGCCATTATTGTGGTAAGTGGGGCGTTATTAACCACCGCGATGTTTTTGTTAATGCTTACTGAAAAGGCAGCGTTTGATCGAGTCATGTTTGAGGTGATTTCAGCCTTTGCAACGGTTGGTTTAACAGCTGGCTTAACCGCAAACCTGACTGAGCCAGGTAAATACATCATGATTGTGGTTATGGTGATTGGACGTATCGGCCCCCTGACCTTGGCTTATATGCTAGCTCGTCCAGAACCTTCCTTGTTGAAATACCCTGAAGACACGGTGTTAACGGGTTAATTAGGTCCACGGGCTGATAAATAAAGCTCTGTAAATAAAAACAAAGCTAGCGATATGCTGGCTTTGTTGTCATAGGCTGATCGTTAATTGCTGAATGCCTATCCCTCAAACATCTCAACGTATTCCTCATAGCCTTCTTCTGCTAATTTATCCGCAGGGATAAAGCGCATTGCGGCTGAGTTCATGCAGTAACGTAACCCTGTTGGTTTTGGACCATCTTTGAATACATGCCCCAGGTGGGAATCGCCAAACTTACTTCGAACCTCTGTTCTTGGGTAAAGCAGTTTGTAGTCAGTAGTTGTGACGACATAAGCCTCGCTGATTGGCTGTGTAAAGCTCGGCCAGCCTGTGCCTGACTTGTATTTGTCTTTTGAAGAGAACAATGGCTCCCCAGTTACGATATCAACGTAAATACCTTCTTGCTTGTTATCCCAGTATTTGTTGTCAAATGGGCGCTCAGTAGCGTCTTCTTGCGTTACATCGTATTGAAGTGCTGTAAGCTTCGCTTTGATCTCTGCATCAGACGGTTTTACGTATGTTTTAGCATTCGCTGTCGCATTCTTACTGTCGATGATCTGACGTAGTGTTTTAGGGTTGTCCTTTCTATCATCACCGAAGATCTTATCTAGGTACTGATCGCGGCCAGAAGCATAGCGGTAGTAGTTATAACGAACCTTACTCTTCTTGTAATAATCTTGGTGGTAATCTTCTGCTGGCCAGAACTTCTCAAATTTTATCAGTTCTGTTTTTAGTGGTGCACCAAAGATATTAGCTTTGTCGATCTCCATCATGAAGTTCTGAGCAACATCTTTTTGTGCTTGGTTATGATAGAAAATAGCCGGTCGATAATGACGGCCTCGGTCTACAAAAGAGCCTTTGTCATCGGTTGGATCGATGTGTCTGAAGAATTGGTCAAGAACCTGTTCATAGCTAACAACATCAGGGTTGTAAGTCACGTTTATCACTTCGATGTGACCCGACTTGCCTGAGGATACTTGTTTGTAGGTTGGGTTTTCTAGTTCACCGCCAGAATACCCAGAGATAACGTCGGTGACGCCTGTCAGCTTTTCTAGGTCGGATTCTGTACACCAAAAACAACCACCAGCCAGTGTCGCGATTTCACTATTACCTGAATTAGCTGTTTTATCCATTGTATTGGCAGTGCCAGTCTGGCTTACAAACAGCGAAATCAGTGGTAGCGCAACCACGAGTGATACCAATATTTTAGATAATTTATTCATAGATACCTCATCTTGACGTTCTTCTCATTCGATTTTGAATGTACGAATAGAGACAGGTTTTAGATGGAAAAAATTGCATCATTCACAAAAAAATATGTCGCCGAGAAAATCTTGCTCATAAATGCCGCCAGTAGTAGGGTGTCAGTATTGATATCCAATAATAGACAGCGATGGCGGTTATCGTACATCTAAGGAACAACATGCAAGCAGAAGTTAAATGGGTCGAAGGCTTTAAATTCCTAGGTCAATCTCAATCTGGCCACTCTGTAGTAATGGATGGCAGTGGTGGTGCAACCGCGCCAAGCCCAATGGAAATGGTCCTTATGGCCGCTGGTGGTTGTAGCTCTGTTGATGTCGTCGATGGTTTGAAATCTGCAGGCCAGAACATCACAGGCTGTAACGCAAAACTTGAAACGACACGTCGTGAAACAGCACCAAAAATCTTTACTGTGATTAACATTCACTTTGAAGTGTCTGGTGACAACCTTGATCCTGAGCAGGTCGCTAAGGTGTGTGCGGATTCATTAGAAAAGTACTGTTCTGTATGTCTAATGTTAGGTGCTGGCGTAGAAATGACTCACAGCTGGGAAATCGTCTAGTCTTCTGATTGTACAGCTTGGCGGTAGGCTAATCTTTACGGCTTACGGCTTACGGCTTATCGCTTACGGTTTTTAGGCATAGCCAGACAAAGAAAAGGGCGGAGCACTTTAAAGTGCTCCTCCCTTGTTATTAAGGAAGTCGTTATTACGTTAGAATACGATTATTCCACTGTTTCAATGATAACTTCTTCAACTTGAACATCTTCTTGGTACTCGAAGCTTGGGATTGTTGCTTCCACACGACGGTTTTGAGCACGACCTTCAGCCGTATCGTTTGATGCGATTGGGTTTTCTTCCCCTTCACCAGAAGCGGTAATGCGATCAGCTTCAATACCTTGCTCTTCGATGTATGCTGCTACTGCTGCCGCACGTTTCTTAGAGATCATCATGTTGTACTCAGCTGCACCTGTTGAATCTGTGTGACCAACAATGTTAACGGTAGACTGAGGGTATGTTTGTAAGACTTCCACAATTGGCTGTATAGCGGCTTTACCTTCGTCTGAAAGTTCTGTGCTGTTAGTCGCAAATGTACCTTGAGAGAAACTCTCAGTTTGCGCTTTGGTAACCACTACCTCCGCTTCCTCTTCAACGACCACAGCTTCTGGCTCTGTGATTGGTTCAGAAGGTGCTTGAGTTACAGCCGCCGCAGAAGCTGCAGCCGCTGATGCGGTTGTATTACCCGTGCCGAAATTGTAGCTAAGACCTACTGTGACAAGGTTGGAGTTTAGGTCTTGGATGATCTTATCGTCAAAATCATCGAAGTATTGGTATTCCACTCTCAGCGCCCAATCGTCTGAAAGCTGTTTCTCGGCACCGATACCTAAGGCTAAAACAACGTCGTCTTCGTCATCGTGCATGATGTAAGCAGGACCTGCTTTAAAGAAGATATCAAACTCTTGTTTAATCGCTAGTCGATACATTGGGCTTAAAGAAATGGCTACGATAGAATCGCTGTATCTTTGAGTCGCTCCGTTGTTGTTAAAGCTGGTGTCATAATCACCTAAGTAATCTGCATTCAATTCTAGAGCAATGTTATCGGTAAAGTTGTAACCACCGTAAATACCGCCCGCCACTGAATCATCTTCACAATCAATGTTGTCGACACAAGCGCTATCTAGCCAACCCATGCCAACTTTTGCGCCTACGTATGTCGTTGCGGCAATTGATGGAGCAGCAGCGAAACCTGAAGCAGCTATCACAGCACACATGATTTTTGACAATTTTTTCATAATCTTATCCTTGGATTAACTCTTATTGTTATCTGAATGAGCCTTTAAAGCGACGACTTACTGATTGGGACACTGCAACAGTAGATCGTTCAAGGCGTAGATTCAGGTCGAACCTATCTTGGAACTGTTATTACATTGTTAGTACAGTTGCTTAGTATGGTCAATGAAATTGTTAAAAATTATATATTTAAGGTGCTATTTACAGAGGTTTTTGTCAATTAATTGCTGTCTCAAATGTTGGAAACGAAGAAACCTCGTATCATTTTTAGGCGATACGAGGTTTCATTTTCATGTGTACGGAATGTTTGGTTGGGTAATCTAGGTGATTACCGTTATGGGCGCTCACCAGCTAACAAACGTTTTTCAATATCTGCAATGACACCTGGTAGGTCTGCAATGGTATCGATTAGGTAGTGTGGGTTTGATTTGTTTAGCTTAACGCTTGCTTTTTCACGTGCAGCTGCCAGTGTTGTCTCGTCTGCATCTAAATATTCTTGATACGTTAAGCCTGCTTCGTTCCCCGATAATACAAGTCCAACTGTCCACATGCCTGCGTTGTGACCCTCATCGATCCCCGGTGCTGCGTCGTCTACTTTTACACACGCAGCAACGCTAGTTACACCTAGATCGATTACGTTTTTCAGTGCCATAAATGGAGCAGGGCGACCACCTTGAGGTAAGTCATCGGTCGCTACCACGTTATCTGGTCGGTAACCGTAATCTGCAGCAGCAGGAATTAAAACATCCATCACTTCACGTGGGTAACCTGAACAAGACCCGATCTTCACGTTCTTCTCTTTTAGGTTATTGACCACTTCTATCGCATTCAAAATAGGTGCTGCGTGATCGGCTACTTTCGCTTTTTGAAGAGGCATGAATGCCGCGTAGATCGCATCAACGTCTTCACTGGTCATCGAACGTCCGAACTGGGCATTCCAACGAGCATCAACAGCAGGGATTCGACCCACCGCTTGGATGTGATCCCATTTACCGATACCCATAGGTTCACGAGCTTCAGCTAAGTCGATGTCAAAGTCGAAACCTTGTTTGAATGCTTCAACGAAGATGCTAGTTGGAGCAAACGACCCAAAATCAACGATAGTGCCGGCCCAGTCAAAGATAACCGCTTGGAGAGGTGATGTCGTGTTCATAATAGTGTCCTATTTTTGTGTCACTCCCAGTTCAAAGTTCTGGGAAACAAATGGTTGTTTAAGGTTATTGGTTTAAATGTTGATTTCGAGAATTAAAGGTATTCAAAATCTTTGCAGACTTTGGCTATCGCTTTTTCGAATACAGACAGAGCGACTTCTAGCTCGCTGCGACTGATGATCAATGGCGGGCTTAATTGAATCACGTTACCTTGTGACACCTTAAAGCTCAGGCCATCGTTCAGACATTGGTAAAGTACTGCTTCTGCTTCATCGAACGCTCGGTTTTTGGTGATATGGTCAGTGACCAATTCCACTCCCCAGAGCAGGCCGATGCCGCGAACGTCACCAATGACTAGGTATTTCTCTTTCATTTGAAGCAGTTGTTCACGCACGAATGCGCTGTCCGCTTGTACTTTTTCAAGTAGATTTTCTTGCTCAATCACTTCCATCGTAGCCAGTGCCGCCGCGCAGCCAATAGGACTTTTCTCGTGGGTGTAGTGACCAAGTGATACTTGCGCTGCCGTGTTGTATTTGTCTTTAGTGACCATGGCTGCAATTGGAACCAAGCCCCCGCCAAAACCTTTACCGATACAAAGAATGTCAGGTTCGATATCAAAGGCCTGGTGAGTGAACCATTCGCCACTACGACCCATACCGTTTGGAATGTCGTCGATGATCAACATGACGTTATGCTTATCGCAGATCTCACGGATGCGCTTCCAGTAAGCTTTGCTTGGAACCTGAACGTCTGTGTTACGCACTGCTTCGGCAATGAAGGCTCCAATGCCACCTTCTTTTTCAATCACATACTCTAAATAGTCGGCATAGTGAACGTCGCATGCAGTTTCGTTTGTATTGACTGCGCTATTCTCGTTAAACGGGAAAGCGCCACGATAAGAAACGGCTGGTGGAATACGTTCTACGCCAGCCATTAATGGCCCCATGCCTTCGCGGAAACACGCTTCGCCCCCCACTGAAATTGCATCGAGTGACGCGCCATGGAATGAATCCCACAATGACACTACTTTGAAATTGTTGGTGACATGTCGAGCTAGTTTGAGCGCCATGCCGATCACTGATGTGCCACCAGGAGCAAACAACACGCGATTCAAATCACCACCGCAGATCTGTGTGAGTTTCTCAGCACACTGAACCGCAGTTTCATTGGTAAAGCGACGCGGTGAAAACGGCAATGACGCCATTTGCTGAGTCACTTTATTGATGATGTAGGGATGACCATAACCTAGCTGGTGAACATTATTGCCGTGAAAGTCCATGTACTTCTTGCCCGTCGCATCTTGAATGTAGATGCCTTCGGCTGCTTCAAGTGTGTCTAGGCAAGGCGTTGACATGGCTTGATGAAGAAACACGTCAGCATCACGCTTTAACATTACTTGAGTCGCATCATCGTTTAGCGACTCGTTCCATTTTTCGCGTGCTGGCGTGGTGTTCACATCGCCTTCGCTTCGAAAGTGTGTGGCCTTTAGAACTGGCTCTGGATTGGTCGTCGTCATTATTTGATGTCCCAGTACATAGCGTTTTTCACTGCGCTAATGAGAGCTTCAATGTCTGACGGATACACTTCACCAATGTTACCGATTCGGAAGCAGTCTGCGTTTGAAACCTTGCCCGGGTAAATCACAAACCCTTGCTCTTTCAAACGGTCATAGAATTCCTTGAATTGGTAATCGCTATGAGTTGGAGAATAGAAAGAGGTGATGATAGGTGAATGAAGGTCATCATTAAGCAGTGGTTCAAAACCAAGAGAACGCATACCTGCAACCAATGTGGTTTGGTTGGTTTGGTAGCGACTATGACGAGCTTCAATGCCGCCTTCCTGTTCCAGTTCAAGCAGGGCTTGGTAGAAAGCACGCACTGTGTGAGTCGGAGAGGTGAAGCGCCATTTACCATGGTTGCTTTCCATGCAGTACCATTGGTCAAACAGGTCAAGGCTTAATGAACGAGCCTGGCCTTTGCATTTTTCCAGTTCCGATTGCTTCGCAATAACAAAGCCGAACCCCGGTACACCTTGAATACACTTGTTTGCTGAGCTGATCATGTAATCGACACCTAAGTCAGCGATATCCATAGGGATGCCACCAAAGCTCGACATTGCATCGAGAATGACGGTTTTGTTGTGCTGTTTTGCCAATTTGGCAATGTCTTCAATTGGATTCAGCATGCCTGTCGTGGTTTCACAGTGCACAATCGCAACGTGAGTAATGTCTGAATCCATGGCCAATGCCGTTTCCATTTCGTTCAAGTCAGGCTGTGATGTTTCACCTGGGGAAACGACATGGCATGGAATGTTTAAGTATTCTGCGATTTGAGCAATACGAGCGCCGTACGCACCGTTATCAACAACAAGAAGCTTACCGTTGTTAGAGATAACGCTACCGATTGTTGCTTCTACCGAAGCGGTGCCGCTACCTTGCATTAATACGCTTGTATATCCCGCTTGCTTAGTCGCTAAAGTCACTAGCTTGCTACGAATCACTTCAACAACGTCTTTGTTGTATTCATCATCCCAAGTACACCAATCTTTTAACATCGCTTGGCGAACGGTTTCAGAAGTAGATAAAGGGCCCGGTGTCAGCAGTAAGTATTCGTTTCTCATGTTCAACTCTCGTGATTTTAATTTTGGACTATACCAATATTTAGAGTTACTTTAACAACCAATTTAAACGGTCGTAAATAGCCCAAACATCATTTTTACAAAAGCTTCATATTAAAAATGGTCACTTGTCTTGAGAAAGTTTTCGATCTTTAAATTGCCATTTTTCGTTCATTTAATCGTCACAAAAGCCAGTTAGCTTAATAATTGAAATCTGGTACATACCAATGTGTGGGGTGTGTGCCAACAACTGGAATGAATTTTTGAATATAGGTGCCTCTCGATAGGGCTTCTAGCTTTAACAACTTTAACTTTGGCAATTTTTAATTTTGGCAGCTTCTCACTTTAGAGTAGGGCCTGACTGGAGAAAATGATGAAAAACCGTTTTATGAAAGGATCACTTGCAGCATTAGTCACACTATTAGCTGGTAACGCTTATGCGGCACAGGAAGTGACGGTTTATACCGCTTTTGAAACTGACATCTTAGCGAAGTACAAAAATGCTTTTGAAAGCGAAAACCCAGACATCAACATCAAATGGGTTCGTGATTCAACCGGGATCATGACGGCAAAATTATTAGCTGAGAAAAACAACCCTCGTGCAGAAGTGGTGTGGGGCCTTGCGGGTTCTTCAATGGCATTGCTTAAAGAAGAGGGCGTCCTGAAACCTTATACGCCTCAAGGTGTAGAAGCGCTGCGCTCAAACCTCAACGATCCGCAATCTACTCAAGCTTGGTATGGCAACGATGCATTCTTCAATGCGGTTTGTTTCAACGAAGCGGTAGCGAAACAACTTAACCTACCAGCACCTAAATCTTGGGATGACCTAACCAAGCCTATCTACAAAGGTCATATTGCGATGCCAAACCCAGCGTCTTCTGGTACGGGTTATATGCAAGTGTCTGCTTGGCTACAAAACATGGGTGAAGACCAAGGTTGGAACTACATGCAGAAGCTAGACCAAAACATCGCTCACTACACGCACTCTGGTTCTAAGCCATGTGTTCAAGCGGGCATGGGTGAAGTCGCTATCGGTATTTCTATGGCGAGCCGTGGCGCTAAGCTGAAAACTCAAGGCGCGCCACTTTCAGTGATTACGCCTGAAGGTATCGGCTGGGAATCTGAAGCGGTAGGCCTTGTTAAGCCTTCTGATGCAGCACAACGTGTTATCGATTGGTCTATTTCTAAAGCGGCAAATGAGCTTTACATCGAAATGTACCCAGTTGTTGGTCACCAAGATGTGACAGGCAAAGCAGAGAACTTCCCTAATGTAGAAAAGAACATGGCAAAAATGGACTTCGCTCGCATGGGCAGTGAACGTGCAGACGTTCTTAAAACATGGTCTGAGAAGTTTGACGCTAAATCAGAGCCAAAATCTTAATCTGCTGAGCTTTTTAGTTCATGAGCTCCTTGGTTAATTATCTACCGAGCTTATTAGACACATGGTTTATTAGATATATGACTTATTAGACACGTAGTCATTAGATATGCAGCTCATTAGAAGTTAGAGATCAGTAAAGGAAGGCTTCGGTCTTCCTTTTTTAGTTTTACGCCTTTAGGTTTTAAGTAAGGTACAACAAATGACAAAGCACTACTCATATTGGTTCAAGCAAGCGTTAGAACAAGAGTTTGGCAACATCAATGAGGGGCTAGATTCGGCGAAGTCGCTCCAAAAAGACGTCAACTGTGATATCGCCATTGTTGGCGGTGGCTATACGGGTTTATGGACGGCGATTTTAATCAAACAACAGCAACCCGAAAAGCATGTTGTCGTGATTGAAAAAGGTCTATGTGGTAGCGGTGCTTCTGGTGCGAACGGCGGTTGCATGCTGACGTGGTCAACTAAGTATCCGACGCTGAAAAAGCTCTACGGAAAAGAACAAGCGAAATGGTTGGTTAAGGAATCGGAAAAGGTTATATACGAGATTGAAGCCTTCTGTAACGAACACAAGATTGACGCGCATCTATATCGAAGCGGTACTTACTACACGGCGACCAATGAAGCGCAAAAGGGTGGAATGGAGCCTGTTGTTAATGAGCTGGTTAAGCAGGGTATCAATAGCTGGAAGAAGTGCGACAATTCTTTGGCTGATAAAGCGGGATCTGATCGCCACATTGAGGGTTACTACTCAGAAGCTGCGGGTAGTGTGCAGCCAGCGTTATTGGCTAGAGGTTTGCGCCGAGTCGCGCTCGAACTGAGTGTCGAAATTCACGAAAACACAGAGATGACATCACTCGATTATGGCTCCCCAGCTCGAATTCAAACCAAAGGCGGTTCCGTATTTGCAGATAAAGTGATTTTGGCACTCAATGCGTGGATGCTCGATCACTTTAAAGAGTTCAAACGCAGCATTGTGGTTGTCTCTTCAGATATGGTGGTGACCAAGCCCATTCCGGAAAAGCTCAAGCAATTTGGCCCAGAGAAAGGGGTGGCGGTGGTAGATTCGCGTATCTTTGTCCACTACTACCGAGATACCCAGGACGGACGACTCATGTTGGGCAAAGGCGGCAATAAATTCTCGTTTGCGAATCAGGTTGAAAGCATGTTCAACCAAACGACTAACTACCTACCGATTCTCAATCAATCGTTTCAAAAATTGTTCCCTAAATTGGAACAAAGTGAATTCGATTACAACTGGTCTGGCGGCTCAGATCGTTCGGTCACCGGATTGCCATTTTTCGGTAATCTAAAAGGCCAAAGCAACATCTATTATGGGCTTGGTTACTCTGGAAATGGCGTTGCTCAAACCCGTATGGGCGGGAAGATTTTGTCAGCAATGGTACTCGATATCGACAATGCTTGGACGCGAAGCGGTTTAACTAAAGGCCCATTAGGACACTTCCCGCCAGAGCCATTCCGTTGGGTAGGTGCGATGATAGTGCGTGATGCGGTACGAAGAAAAGAGAACGCGGAAGATTCGGGTAGCACGCCATTGTGGCTAGATAAACAGTTATCCAAACTCGCAGGTGCGGCGGGCAAAGCCGACAAGGTTGAATCATAGATTAATCTAGCGTTTAAATTAGAAGTTTACATTGAGGCTCTCAGTGATTTATGGGCAAGTCACTGAGGGCTTTCAACGTTGAACTAACTTTCAATGTTGAACAAATAGCAATTTTTAATGCTTATTATATCTGCAATATAACTGTCATTTAGCTTCTATAAATTTGTCACTCAACTGCAATATTCTCAGTATAAATTTGGTATATACCATATAGAGAGTGCTGTAGTATGAGCAACCAAACTTATTTGAATATTGAAAACGTTGTAAAGCAATTTGGCCAATTTACAGCGTTAAAAGACATCTCCCTATCGATAGATAAAGGCGAGTTCGTCTGCTTCCTTGGCCCATCTGGCTGTGGAAAAACCACCTTATTACGTGCGATTGCAGGCCTAGACTTACCAACGTCAGGTTCTATTGAGCAGAACGGTAATGATACGACCTTCTTGCCACCAGAAAAGCGCGACTTTGGCATCGTGTTCCAATCTTACGCTTTGTTTCCAAATCTCACTGTGGAAGAAAACATTGCGATTGGTCTGAAAAACCAAGGCATGTCGACCAAAGAAGCCCTTGAGACGGTTGAGTCTTGGTTAGAGACCATTGGCTTACCAACGTCTGGTCAGAAATTTCCAAATCAGCTATCTGGTGGACAGCAGCAGCGTGTTGCTCTGGCTCGCGCATTAGCCTTGTCTCCAGGCTTGTTGCTACTCGATGAACCGCTTTCTGCGTTGGATGCGAAGGTAAGAACACACCTACGTGATGAGATCTGCCAACTGCAACGCAAATTGGGTATCACCACTATTATGGTGACGCACGACCAAGATGAAGCGTTAACGATGGCAGACCGTATTGTCGTGATGAATCATGGTGTTATCGAGCAGGTCGGTGCTCCTCAAGAGATCTACCAAAAACCTGTCAGTCGTTTTGTGGCTGAGTTTGTTGGTAGCATGAACTTTATTCAAGCTTCTGTTGCGGCTCAAGGCAAGATGCGTATTGCTGAGTCAATGCTGCCGTTACCTGGCTTAGATAATCTCACGCCAAATCTGGGTGATGTTTTTGATATTGCCGTTCGTCCAGAGCAAATCCAGTTTGTTGATCGTTTTAGTGAATCCTTGCCAGTGAGAATCGTATCAAGCGAATTCTTAGGGGCGTTTTATCGTGTTGAGTGTCAATTGCAACATGACTCAACGGCGAAAGAGATCATCGTTGATGTACCCGTCAAAGAGTTCAACCGATTGAAGCTGCGTCGCAGTGATATTCGTTACGTGGCGTTTGATCAAGAAGGCCTTAGAGCTTACTCATCGAAAAGCCTGCAAGTGATGAAAGACGAGGCGGCGTAATCAATCATGGAATCGACTCAAATGATGCAATCTAAGCTGCTAATTCAACGACGAGTACAACCTTTTCTGGCTCGGTTAAGCAAAGACAACGTAATTCTATTTGGGCTGTTGGCCTTTTTGTCTGTGGTCATGACGTTGTTTATCCTGATGCCATTGTGGGCAATGTTGAAAAAGAGTGTTCAGAACGCAGACGGTGAATTTGTAGGTTTACAGAATTTCGCTACGTATTTTGCGTCTCAAAGCCTGTGGCAGTCGGTAGGCAATACCTTCACGCTTGGATTGCTAGTGACCGTAATCGTGGGTGTCTTGGCGTTTGGTTATGCCTATGCGCTAACTCGTTCATGCATGCCTTTTAAGGGGCTTTTTCAAGTACTGGGTTCTGCGCCTATTCTTGCTCCGTCACTGCTTCCTGCAATCAGTCTTATCTTCTTATTTGGTAACCAAGGTATCGCTAAAGAAGTCTTGGGGGGCAACTCGGTTTATGGTTTGATTGGTATCTCACTGGGCTTGATATTTTGGACGTTTCCACACGCCTTGATGATTCTAACCACCTCATTAAGAACCTCTGACGCTCGCCTTTATGAGGCAGCACGTGCACTCAATACTTCATCGTTAAAAACTTTCTTTATGGTGACGTTACCTGCGGCAAAATACGGCTTGATCAGTACCCTGATCGTTGTGTTTACGCTGGTGGTTTGTGACTTTGGTGTGCCAAAGGTGATAGGTGGTAGCTACAACGTGTTATCGACTGACATCTTTAAGCAGGTGGTTGGTCAACAGAACTTCTCTATGGGTGCAGTAACCAGTATCTTGCTGCTATTACCTGCGTTGCTTGCGTTTACCCTTGACCGCTGGGTTCAAAAGAAACAAAAGAGCTTGTTTGATACTCGTTCTGTCGCGTACCAACCTGAACCTAGTTCACTACGTGATGGCTTATGTTTCCTTTATTGCACCATCATCTCTGCTGCTGTGGTTATTGTGTTGGGCATGGCGATATACGGTTCGATGGTCACCTTCTGGCCTTGGAACAAAGCGCTGACGCTAAACAACTACAACTTCGCAGAAATGAGTACTTATGGTTGGGCGCCATTCTTCAACTCCTTAACGCTTGGTGCTTGGACTGCGGTTATTGGTACTGTTCTGATTTTCTTAGGTGCATACTGCATTGAGAAAGGTCGCGCCTTCGGTCCTGTTCGTCAAGCGATGCAAATGCTCAGCGTTGTTCCGATGGCCGTTCCGGGTATGGTGCTGGGTTTGGGTTATATCTTCTACTTCAATGATTTGAGTAACCCACTTAACTTCTTGTATGGCACGATGGCGTTCTTGGTGATTAATACCGTGGTTCACTACTACACGGTAGGGCACATGACGGCGTTAACGGCATTGAAACAACTGCCTTCCGAAATTGAAGCAACAGCGGCTTCGGTAAACTTACCGCAATACAAGCTGTTCTTTAAGGTGACGGTACCTGTTTGTCTGCCGGCGATTTTAGATATTGCGACATACCTGTTTATTAATGCACTTACCACGACATCTGCGGTAGTATTCTTGTATTCTACCAATACGATTCCAGCGTCAGTATCAGTACTGAATATGGACGATGCAGGTCAAACCGGTGCAGCAGCAGCGATGGCGGTGATGATCATGATATCTGCAGCGAGTGCGAAGTTGATTCATATGCTAATCAACAAGTTATTCGATAAGCGCACCCAAGCTTGGCGTAAACGCTAGCGAACCACTTATATTGCAGTTGGCCAAGGAGTGGCTGACGACAAGAACAAGAATGAAAGGAAATGAAGTGCAGTACGTAAAAATCAAAGATGTCATCGTAGAGCAGATAGAGTCGGGGATGTTAACACCACGACAGAAGCTGCCTGCGGAACGTAAGCTGGCTGAATCGTTTGATACGACTCGAGTTACCTTACGCGAAGCCTTGTCTTCACTTGAAGCGGAAGGGCGCATTTATCGAGAAGACCGACGTGGTTGGTTTATCTCTCCCGAGCCGCTTCGTTACGATCCAACACAAACGCTGAACTTCACCAATATGGCTCTATCGCAGAATCGACAGCCGAAAACTGAGTTGGTGGCGGCGAAAGGAATGTTAGCAACCAAGGAGGCGACTCGGCTTCTTGAGTTACAACCTTTCTCGGACGTTTATCGAGTAGACAGAGTTCGTTATCTTGAAGATAGGCCGGTTGTGTATGTGACCAACTACATTCGACCAGAGTTGTTCCCTAACTTGCTTGATTATGACTTGTCTAAATCGTTGACGGACATCTACCGCGAACACTTTGGTGTGGTGTATCAGAAGATCCGTTACCGAGTGAGCACAACGTCTTTACTTGGCGAAACCGCGCAAGCCCTGCGTGCGACTTCTGGTTCTCCTGCAATGGTCGTAGAGCGTGTGAACTACAACCAAAACGGCGACCTGATTGACTGTGATATTGAGTATTGGCGTCATGACGCGATCAGTATTGAGTCAATCGCGCAGCTAGAGCGCTAGTCATACGTTATAACGTTGGCATATCTGCAATTATGCAGGATTGCCCAATTGAAACGCTCAAAGGTCTCTTATTCGGAGGCCTTTTTTATCACCTGTTGTCAGCCGTTGTGCTAATTCATCAATAATTTAGGAATGAAATGGAATTCTCTGCGATTGTAATCGTGATCATTTCGGCTTTGCTTCACGCGGGTTGGAACGTTCTAGGTAAATCTAATCAAGGCTCGGGCTCGTCTTTCTTTTTAGCCTCTGGCTTTGCCGCTGCCGCGATATTGACGCCTTACTTGATCTGGTATGTTCACAGTGTAGGGCTGTCAAATATCTTACTTCCATTCTGGCAACTGGTTTTCTTGAGTGGGATCTGTCAAATCATCTATTTAATCGGCTTAGGTGTAGCCTACAAGCAGGCCGATATTGGGGTGATTTACCCGATGGCACGAGCGCTGCCCGTGTTGATGGTGGGTTTAGGCACGGTGTTGATAGGCTATGAGCTGTCACCTAATCAATGGTTTGGCTTCACCTTGATTACCTTGGGTTGTTTGTTTGTACCACTTAAGAAGTTTTCAGATCTTAGGTTAAAAGCGTATCTCAACCTTGGCGTACTGTGGGCGTTAATCGCGGCCATTGGTACCACGGGCTATTCCATCATTGATAAAGAAGCGCTTCTGTTACTCGATCCTTTGAGCACACCAGTTATAACTAACAAGCACACCGCGATTTTCTACCTAGGTATCCAGTTCTGGGCAATTGTGATTCCGTTGAGTGTTTGGTTATTCGTAACCAACCAAAGAATCGAGTTTACTAATGCTTGGATACTGCGAAAGAAAGCCACGCTTGCAGGCATTATGATGGCTTCGACCTATGGCTTAGTGCTGTTTGCGATGACCATGACTGAAAATGTCAGCTTGGTTGTTGCTCTTAGGCAAGTGAGTATCATTTTCGGCGTAGTGATGGGGATCTACTTTTTAAAGGAAAAGTGGCACGCGACTCGCGGTGTAGGCGTCTCTCTAATTATTGCTGGCTTAGTTATCTCATTGACTTAAAAGCTCGCCGGAACGATTGGATATTTGTGCAGAGGCATCTATATTAAGCTAAATCAAAAACGCCCTTAGAGATACAAACTTCGTCAAGGGCGTTTTCTCTTTATCTAGTAAGAAGCTGTAGGTAGTAAAAGACTTAACCCGCTAAATCTTGAGCATCTTGCTGTTTCAACACTTTGTGGCCATCTTCAGTGACACCACGTTTCCAGTAGCTGCTGATGTAGATGTTCTCTTTCGCGACTTCTTTTTCGTTGCGGAAGTATTGTCTTAGCTCACGCATGCTTTCAAATTCACACGCTGTCCATATTGAAACCTGACCTTCTAACCATTCTGTGTTGCGCACGGTTTGTGAAAGTGACTCTGAGGTTTCATCTTCAATCAACCAGGTTACTTTGATACCTTGAGGAGTCTCAAGTACCTGCTTATCTGCTGCTGAGTTGATCTGAATGATAGCGTGCCCCGTTGCTGTTTCTGGGAGCGTTTTTACTTTTGCAGAAAGCGCAGGTAGGGACGTCATGTCTGCAACTAAGAAGAACCAGTCTGACTCTAGGTTAAGCCCCTGAATTAAACCAGGGCCAGCCACTGAAACCGTGTCACCCACTTTTGCGTTCATTGCCCATCGAGCCGCAAAACCACATTGCAAATCTGTAGTGATATGGCGAACAAAATCAACTTCAATCCACTGCTCTACAGGATTGTACTGACGAATGGTGTAAGTGCGCATGGTTGGGCGCTCACCTTCGTTTAGCTGGCTTAAATCAGTCGTGCCAAGTGGCGAGAATAAAAGCTTGATGTAGCCGCCGGCACATTCTGTTGGGTATTTACTTAATCCCTCACCGCTAAGCGTTATGCGCTGCATGTTTGGAGTAATTGTTGAGGTTTGAGTAACGGTTAATGTGATAGGGCTAGGCTTGCTCATATAAGGCTCTCTTAGATTTGGATTTCCACATCATAATCCTGAACTAAAAAACACTCAATACTAATAGTTATCATTTACTTTGATTTACACATGTACTACCTAACTTATACGACAGATCCTATTGAGAAACGGATCCTACAAAAAAGAGCCCTTTAGAAAACTAAAGGGCTCTTAGGATTGGTTTGACTCAGCGAACAGAATTAGCTGTTTGCTTGCTCTAGTTCAATCGTTTCTTCAGCGGCTTTCGCAGCTTCTAGCATCTTACGAATAATGAACGATGCTGCCATTGCGATACCTACCATCACGACGGCAAGAACAGTCAGCATTTGGAAGTAATCACCGTAAACCGTTTGCACGATCTCTTGTGTGATCTCTTGACCTTTCTCTAGTGCAATAGACGTTGAGAATACCGCGCCAACAATGCCTGATAGTGCGATAGCAACAGAGAACAAGCTTACTGAGAAGTTTTCAATGTGCTTAGGTGCAACAGACAGGATGAAGGCTACAACCATTGAACCTACAATCACTTCACCGAATGCTAGGAAGAAGTGAATCGCTAGGAAGACTTCTGGGCGGATCAGAATATCGTCACCAACTGTCGTTACTGCCATCGTAAGGATACCGAAAGCGATAGCCGTAAGGATGAAAGAGAAACCGACTTTGGTTGCAGTTGAGAAGTTAATGTTTTTCTTTTCTAGGTTAGAGAAGATACCCGCGATGATAGGGCCAGCAACCATACACCATAGTGGGTTCATTGCCATTGAAGCTTCAGGTGCGACAGGGATGAAACCAAATAGATCGCCACGCATTGTGTTGATCGCTACCATTGTCATCGAAGTCATCATCTGACCGTAGTACACGAAGAAACATGTCGTCAGGAATGTGATGATTAAGATAGTCCCCATTTTTAGCATGTCTGATTTCTTCGATTTCATCATCAAAGAGACAAAGTAGATGATCGCTGCACCACCGATTGCGTACACGATGTTTTGGCCAATATCCATGTTAGAGAACATGAAGAATACCAAGCCGATCATTGCTGCAGAAAGACCAAGGAACGCTGCCCAGTTTTTAGTGCTTACTGGTTTTTGGTCGATTTCAGCACTTGCTTCAACAAGGCCTTTGCGAACAAAGATCATCATCAGAAGCGCAGCACCGGCTAGCACCGCTGAAAGAAGGAAACCACCGTGGAAACCAACAACAAGTACTAGCATTGGGAACAGGTATTGGCCTAACAGAGCACCAATATTGTTTACTGAGTAGTTGATTGGGTAGCAGTTCTCAAAATCTTCTTGAGTTTTGAACGTGCGTTTGTAAAGACTTGGGTAAGAAGGGGACATCAAACCACGTGCATAACTTGCTAACGCAATACCACATAATGCCATCGGAACATTGGTTGCTGCTGCACCAAGTACCAGTAGAACGTAACCACTTGCGAACCCTAGGAAGGCAATGGTTAAAGATCGGTAGGCGCCTAAAAACTTGTCGGCGATAAAGCCACCTGCGATAGCAAATAGCGGTCCGATTGCAGAGAAAGCACCAACAACCATCATGGTGTCGGCTTCATTGTAGTTCAGATCTTCAAGGAAGAAACGAGTCAAGATCACCATGACGCCATAGAACGAAAGTCCGAACATCATTTGGCAGAACATCATTGATTTGTTTAATCTATTCCACATTATTTTATTCTCACGTTTGTATTAATATGTAGTGTAATTGCCCGATTATAATATCATTAGTAGTAATACATAAACTTAAACATCTGTCCCAAGCAGAACTTTACTCGATATATCTTTTCTTATGAGTGCATTCATATTTCTCATGAATGAGATTTGCAACGTTAGATTTTGCAAGTGGATGCATGGCGGTATGAAATTTAGCCATCATCATTTGTGGCTAAGTAATGAACTAATAAAGGGAAAGTTAGAGGTAGTCATTCTGTAAGTTATTTTGAGTGAGTATCACTTTCAATTAGCTGTTGGGCTTTAGCCAATAAAAAAGCCAGCTTGGTGGCTGGCTTTGTTGAGATATTGAAAACTAAGTTTACAAGAATGCTGTCTCTATAGAGGCTTTCTCCACTCGTGTTCCTGTCTTTTATTCACAAGGTGGTGCCATGTGGATCACGGCTAGGCCGCCTAGAGAAGTTTCACGGTACTTCTTGTTCATGTCTTTACCTGTTTGGTACATGGTCTCGATAACCTTGTCTAACGAGATAAGACACTTGCTGGTACGTTTCAATGCCATGCGCGATGCATTGATCGCTTTCATTGCACCCATTGCGTTACGTTCGATACATGGTACCTGTACTAGTCCGCCGATTGGGTCGCATGTCATGCCCAGTGAGTGTTCCATCGCGATCTCAGCGGCAATACAAATCTGTTCGTTGCTACCACCACGTAGGGCAGTTAGGCCTGCTGCGGCCATTGATGAAGAAACGCCGACTTCACCCTGACAACCTACCTCTGCGCCAGAAATCGAAGCGTTGGTTTTGTATAAGATGCCGATTGCGCCAGAGACTGCCAAGAAGTCTTTAAGCTGCTTGGTGTCTAGCTCCTTGATGAAACGATGGTAGTACATCAATACCGCAGGAATAACCCCAGCTGCACCGTTGGTAGGTGATGTAACGACCTGACCGCCCGCTGCATTCTCTTCACTCACGGCAAAGGCAAATAGGTTAATCCAATCCATGATCTCCATTGGATCGTTTTCAATCGAGGCATTCGCTTCAAGCTTTTTAAGCAGAGCAGGTGCTCGACGAGTGACTTCTAGGCCGCCATCAAGGATGCCTTCCGTGTCAAAGCCACGCTGCATACACAGAGACATCACCTTCCAAATTTGGTCGGCTTTCTGGTCAATCACATCCATACCTTGGAATGAAACTTCGTTACGTAGAATTAAGCCACCAAGGCTCAGTCCTTGTTGTTCGGATAGTTCAAGCAACTGATCAGCAGAAGAGAAAGGGAACTCAACTTGAGTTTCTGCTTCCTGTTTGCCGTTTTGTAGCTCATCAGCGGTTGCGATAAAGCCACCACCAATCGAGTAGTAGGTTTCCATATCCAGAAGGCTGCCGCTTTCGTTAAAGGCAGAGATAGTCATACCATTTTCATGCAGCGGAAGGTTGGTCTTGTGGAAGAGCAGATCGCTTTCTACATCGAAATAAATTTCATGGTTACCGCTAACCAATAGAGATTTATCTTCAATCGCCTTACGCATTGCTTGGTTAGCACTGGTGATTTTAATGGTGTCGGGGCGGTTACCTAGCAAACCTAACAAGGTTGCTCTGTCTGTGTGGTGACCAATACCCGTCAATGATAACGAGCCGTATAAGTCGATTTGAATACGCTTCACTTGCTTAAGCTGAGCATCAATTTTTTGGGTAAAGTTAAACCCAGCGATCATTGGTCCATTTGTGTGGGAGCTGGATGGTCCAACCCCAATTTTGTAGATATCAAAAATAGACAGCATAGTAACTTCCTGTGAAGACGGTTCGATGGACGAACTCTGTGTAAAATTTGTATTTGGTTAGTTGCACTTCTTTGAGTGAACCTGTTCTGTGGGTGAAACAGCTATGCGATAGAGCGTATTCATTGATTGAAAGGGCTCTTTTATCGACTAGTGCTAACAAGCATAGAGCGATGAAATACAAGAGCGTGCTATGTTTGCTGTAAAGCGACACGTTTATTCTTGTATTACCTAAGATGTCGCTATCAATAGTGAGCATTATTGCGAGCAACATATAAGAATTTCAAAATACTTTTGTTAACAAGTATTGTATACATAATTCACTCCATCTAATCCCCAAAACGAGACTTGAACATAAAATGAGCATTAATCACCTCCTTATTGTGCTGGGTAAGCGACTTAATGAGAATAAATTGACTGATGAAGGAATCAGTCGAGTTGATGCTTTGGTTGAGTATCTGGCGGAGCCTTTGGTAGAAGAGTCGAATCAGCAAACTGCGGTAGCATTTTGTGGTGGGCTAACAAAAGGGCAAACACTGTCTGAAGCCGACGCGATGCACCAGTACTTTAGAAAGCTTGAAAAGCAGCGTGAACATCCGTTTTCTTTAGGGGCGATTTTGCTCGAGCAGCACTCGACCAACACTGTCGAGAACATACAGAACTTGGCCTCAGAGATGATTGCAAGCGGGCTGTTTACTCGCGGGCAAAGTGTGCAAGTGACATTCGTTTCGAATGACTACCATTTACAACGTATATTCGAGATTCAATCGCTCATGGGCGAGCAAGGTTTGCTTAAAGTTCTCATCGAGAAGTGTTCCGCACTTGGGGTAGAGCAGCAAATAGATCGCAGGTTGGAGGCTCATGTTGCGGTGCCATACCCACATCAAAGTGCTCAGGGGCAATTGTTTCTGTTGATGGACGTACTGACGACCTACCGAGTTTATCTTGAAGGTGTTTGTGCGGGCGCATTTAAGCGAGATTTAGAGTTGGTTAGACGAGAGCCAGAAAGACTGTCTTTGGAAGCATTGATTACTGCCAAAGAGCTCGTTGGACGTTCATCTGACTTTGACATTGTGGAGAGTTTACTCCCAGCATTGGAGCGCTGTATCCAGCAGACTTCAGTGGGTACCGATGTAAAAAAAGTCAGGGAATACCTAGCTCTACTAGATACTAACCTGACTTTATTGAATCGTTATTTAGATCCGGAATCGGATCACACACATCGCTGGTGGCGATAGGTGATTATTTCTTTCTCGTGATGCCAATAACGGTCTTTAAACTCGCAAAGGCAATCAGACAGTAAGCTAGAAGCTTAGTGCTTTCTTCAGCGATGTTTTTAACCGCTCGAACGTAATCATCGCCCATAACATTGTGCCAGAAGGCTCATGTGTTTTTTTACAGTGATTAACTTTGGTTTTCTGAATCTTGCTCATGGTTATTGCGGTAGTACTCCCACTGTTCAATGCGCTCGCCGTCATCGAATACACAGTAAGTTGTACGCTGATTGTTTTCAGTAACCGTGTCTAATTCACCGTCCTGTTGAACACAATAAACCGCTGCTGGGTTAGCGACTGAAACACGTTGGCCCTCGCTATATTCTGCATAGTCGTTTGCACAACCGCCTAATACAACGGCACATACAGCCATCAAACCAATTTTCTTCATGTCTATCTCCTACGTGATAACTCTATAATCGAATGCGTTAAGTTCTACAGAACCAAATGAGAAGCTCTATGAAATTAGTATATTTTAGATTTCAGAAAAGGTTGTCCTAATTTGGTCAAGATATTGAAATAGGTTGATATTTCTTCATGTTTAACGACTTTTTGAGTGTTAGATCAAGCTAAGTGGATTCAAGTTACCGTAGGAATATCCCCGTCCGATCCGTTCTGGTTAGCGGTTGTGAACCTCGAATCTATTGATGATTATGATATGATGCCGCCAAATTCAGTAGAGCAGTCAGAATCATGAGACACCTAAAAACAACCATCCATCCTGATATCGACCATCTAGACAATAAAACGGTCTATAAGCGCAACGCTGCCCGTGCCATTGTGTTAGATGGTGAAGACATTCTGATGCTGTATACAGAGCGTTATCACGACTACACCATTCCTGGTGGTGGTTTGGATGAAGGGGAAGATGTGATCGCAGGTATGGTTCGTGAACTCGAAGAAGAGACTGGCGCGAAGAATATCCATAGCATCAAGCCGTTCGGCATTTTTGAAGAGTTTCGTCCTTGGTACAAAGACGATGCAGACATGATGCACATGATTTCTTACTGCTACTCATGCAAGATCGATCGTGAGCTTGGTGAAACGGCTTACGAAGATTATGAAGTGAAAAACGGGATGAAACCGGTGTGGATGAATATCCATGAAGCGATCGCTCATAACGAAAAGACCATGGCAGAGAGCCCTAAGAAGGGCATGAGTATTGAACGTGAAACCTTTTTGCTGCATTTGATTGCCAAAGAGATGCTTTAGCCGTTATCAATACTAGCCTGCTAAGCTATTTATTTGCCGCCACTTTTGGCGGCAAAGTTGTTTCTAGCAATGCTAAAACTTAATACCTGAAACTAATTATTGAATATGGTTGATATTGTCAACTAAGTGTTTTTGATGTATCTTTACCTCAGCGATGAACCTATCTAGCTTAACTGCCCGGTTATATCGTTAAATCTCGCTGTGAGCCTGCCCTAAACAAAGAATACTATGAATAAAAGACAGTTTATTGCCCATTATCTACGCATGAATCGCACCTCGTACTTATTGGCGATTGTGTTCATCTTTCTCGTCAACTGGTTACAAGTAGAGATCCCTCGTTATATCCAATTGGCGATAGATTTGATTGATGATGCCTCTTCAACTGGCCACCAACAGCTTCAAACCTATGTTTGGATTGTGGTCGGGATGTCGGTTGCCATGGTGGTGGTGAGAATTCTGTCTCGTATCTATGCGCTTAATCCGGGGCGAATTACAGAGGCCGCACTTAAAAGTACACTTCTACAAAAGTTGAATCGCTTACCGAGCAGCTTTCACGAACGCTTTGCTTCGGGTCGACTGATCTCGATTATCAACAATGACCTTAGTGGCATTCGACTGCTGTTTGGTGTCGGCTTCTTGCAGTTCTTCAATGCCTTGCTTGCGTTGTCGTTGACGCCTCTTTACATGTGGCGCATATCGCCAGAACTCACACTGTATTCGATCATTCCTATCTCAATCGCTTTTGTGATTTTCCGTGTGGGCTTCAAGCGTATGAAAATACTGCATTTAGAGCACATGAAGCGCCTACAAAATCTGTCTGCTCAACTAATGAGTTACCTGTCTGGGATTGATCTCATTAAGAGCCAGCAGATGTCACCTTGGGTGAAAGCCGAAACTGAAAAGCTGAACCAGTTATTGCTTGAATGCCGCCTTAAAATTACACGCATTCAAGTCTTCTTTATGCCGGTACTCGACTACGCCAATGACCTGATGAAAATCATCATTCTTGGGCTTGGTGGCTACATGTTAATGAGACAGGAACTCACACTTGGTGAGATTACCGCCTTTCTGACTTACTCGGTTTTGCTCGCTATGCCATTGATGCAACTTGGCAGAATCGCGACCATTTATCAGCGTGGCATGGTAGGTATTCAAAGTGCACAAACCATTCTTAATGCCAAAGTCCCGGAGCTTGATGAAGATAAGCTGACTGAACTAGATGTTGAATCACTGAAGGGAAAAACGTTTTCTGTTCGCAACCTCAGCTTCAGCTATTCAGGTGAAGAACGCGTGATTCTCGATGACATCAGCTTTGATATTCCAACAGGTAAGAAAGTGGGTGTGTTAGGCGGGATCGGAGCGGGTAAAACGACATTAGTGAACTGCTTAAACCACCACTTGGATGTACCACAAGGTTCTGTTTTCCTTGGTGAAAGAGATGTCACTAGCTTCTCACGCAGTGACTTACGCCGTTACGTGAAAACCGTGACTCAAGACCCTTACCTGTTTTCAGCAACCGTCGAAGACAATATCCGCTTTGGTAGCCTAGATACCGATTTGGCAAAGAGTCAGGTTGATGAAGTGCTAGAGCTCAGCCAGTTGGCTAGTGATGTGACACGTTTTGAACACGGCGATCAAACCTTAGTCGGTGAGAAAGGGATCATGTTGTCAGGTGGTCAGAAGCAGCGCTTAAGTATTGCGCGTGCTTTATTGCAACCCACCGACCTGATCATCATGGATAACGTTCTATCGGCTGTCGACTATGAAACAGAACGTAAGATCTTGGAAGGTTTGTTTAAACGTTTGGAAAATCAATCGGTTCTTGTAGTTTCACACCGCGTTAATGCCCTTGAATATATGGATGAAGTCATCGTGTTGAACGAAGGTAAAGTGATCGCGAAGGGCGACCACGCCACGTTATTGAAAACCTGTGATTACTATTACGATACATGGCAACTACAGCAGAATGAAACGGAGGCAGCAGCATGTTAAAACGTGTTGATCTCAAGTACCTCAAGCACTTTTTTAAGTTTGCTAAGAAATACAAAGGCTCTGCGATTCTGGGCATCGCTATGCTTCCTCTTTCTGTCATCACGAGCTTGTTGTTCCCTTGGCTGATCATTCAAGTGATCGATGTTCACCTGAGTCACGGGGATATGGATGGACTGCTCGAGTACGTCTTCTATCTCGTTGCCGTGCTGGTGGCGAGCTATGTGGTGGATACCACCTATTCGTACAACCTACGTAAAACCGGGCAATACACGATAACTGACATGCGCTCAGTGTTGTTTGCTCGCGTGCTCAAACTGCCACGCAGCTATTTTGATAACACACCGATTGGCGTAACGCTTTCACGATTAACCAGTGATTTGGAAACCATCGGCGAGACGTTTGTTCAGTCGGTTGTCGGGCTAGTTAAAGACAGCATCAATACCATTGCTCTGTTAGTGATGATGTTCTTTATTGATTGGCAGTTAACGATGATTGTATTGATCATTATGCCACCAGTGATGTATTTGACGGTTTATGTACGAAACCGACTTCGTGCACTCTATAAGGTGACTCGTTCTTCGTTGGCTCGCGGTATTGGCTTTTTACAAGAAGTCTTATTTGGCATGAAAACCGTTCAGATGTACAGAGCGGAAGAGCAAGTCGAGCAACGCTACCAAGGCTATACCGATGAGTTTTTAAGAGCGCAGAAGAAGATCAATAAATACGATGCGATTTTGTTCTCGTTTATCTCCGGCATCACTTCAATCACTATCGCGATTATGATCTGGTATGGCTCTGAGCAAGTGATAGAAGGAGCGCTCACCTTGGGTGTGCTGATTGCGTTCATCAATACTTTAGAGAAAGTGTTTGTTCCGATCCGAGACTTTACTTCGCAGATCGCTTCGATTCAGAGTTCATTTGCAGCGTTTGACCATATTGAAGAACTGTTTGTTGAGCCGACTGAAGAGGAAGGGCGTAACCTGCTGCCATCTAACAAGGTTGAGAAACAGCTTGAACAGTTTGTGAGCCTAGAGTTTAAGAACGTAAGCTTCCGCTACAAAGACGACTCTCCCTACGTTCTAAAGAATGTCTCGTTTGTATTGGAGAAAGGGCATCAAATCGCCCTTGTGGGTTCGACGGGTTCGGGCAAGTCGACGATTCTGCGTCTGATCTCTAAAACCTACCAAGATTATGAAGGCAGCATTTTGTTGAATGGAATAGAGCTGTCACAGATCTCAAGTGAAGACTCTGCTCATTTGTTCTCAATGATGATGCAAGACGTGCACTTATTTGAAGAGACCATTCAATTCAATATCGCGCTGGGCAAAACGCATCTATCTAGAACTGAGGTTGAACAGGCGGCGCGCTATGTTTATGCCGATAAGTTTATTGAACAATTGCCACAAGGTTATGACTTCCACTTGGAAAAGAACGGCTCCAACTTGTCTGTAGGGCAAACGCAGCTTATCTCGTTCGCTAGAGCGGTTGCACAGGGTGGTCAATTGATGATGCTTGACGAGGCGACCAGTTCGGTAGATTCAATCACCGAAGACCTGATTCAAAAAGCAATGCAGCGCCTTTTCAAGGAAAAAACTGTGATTGCGATTGCACACCGTTTGAGTACCGTTCGTCACTCAGATACGATTTTGGTGTTGGAAAAGGGTGAAATTGTTGAGCAAGGTAATCATCAACAGCTGGTGGCACACAATGGTATTTATGCTGGCTTGTTACAAGAATCGATTGTAGAAACGGGCGATTCTCAAGTAACGGTTGCCTGATCACCTCAAATCAGGTTTACCGTTATCGATACTATGAATTGGTGTTGCTTATGTTTCACCAATTTCTATTCTTTTCTAGTATTCCCAGTAGCTTAGGGAAAATAAAACATATTTTACGATTATTAATATGTTATGATCTCCCTACTACTAAAGGGGTGTCTTAGGGCATCGGGATGTATGCAAGCAAAAAGAACCGGCTTGTGTCAGTCACTTTCTGGCGAATATGGAATCGAAAATGTTGTTGGAAGAAGTTGTAGAAATTATCGAATTAACCGACTCAGACCATTTATCTCAAGCAATGGAACTGTTTAACGAGCATGGTTTTGTTGATACTGAGTCTTTACCTTTTATGAATGTTGTTTTTGAAACAGCACCAGATCAACTTGCGAAGAAGCTGTCGCAGATTGGTTTTAAAGGTTTAGTGCAAGTCGAAAAGAACGAAGATGCATCAGGCTTCACCATTATTGATGCTGACCGTGTTCTGCTAAAAGACTCTGCTTAGCTGCAAGATTCAGCTTAGTGAAAAGACTCTATCCAGTTCAGTAACACCCGTTATGATTATTTGAGGTTAACACAGTGACAACAGCAACCGTTTCATCAACAGAACAACACATTTCCAATGAACATGCGCTTTTAGGTGCATCGTTATTAGCGTCTCAAAAAGTTGAGTTGGCTCTGTTCAGTGTGATCTCTAAATTAGCTAAAGCGTTGCCGAAAGAAGCACAACAGCCACTCGATTTGGACTTGTATACCTTTCTAAGAGAGAAACCAAGCGAGCAAGCTGCTACGTTGATCTTGTACGAACAAACCTTTGGTGAGCAGCTTCCGTTAAAAACAAACGAACTTAACGATTTTATCTACCACAGAAATCTTGTTACTCGTGGCTTTTGGCGAGTGACTGGCGCTGATGTGAAAGGCGGTGAGAAGCTTGCTAACCCAGAGCTTTATTTAAAAGAGTTCTTAGCCAAATGCGAATATTGGCAAGTGATGATTGATACTCAAACCAAGTAATCAAATTGAAATAAGAAAGCCATAGCGAACATGCTATGGCTTTTTTGTTTGTGCAAACCGTGTTGAATTCTCTGAATCTAGAGCATCATCTTCAATACATAGTTCCTAGAGACAAAGTGATGTTTAAGTGCGGCACTGATATGCAGCACAATTAAACAGGCTAGGGCAATACAACTGGCACGATGTAAATAGAAAAAGAAGCCGTTGATTGCAGAGTCGGTAATTAGATTATTTACGCTCACTAACCAAAATAAAGAGTACGGTTCTTTTAGCATTAAGTAGCCGGTGCTGAAAACCATAAACATCACAAGATACATCAAAGAGTGTGCAAGCTTGGCAACGCATTTTTGCCCTTCAGGCACAGAGGTTGGCATGCTTGGCGACGAGCGAAAGTGGCTCCAGATATAACGAACCACAAGCAGTGGCGTCGCAACGGTCGCCAATGACATGTTGAGCACTGACAGAAAAGAAAACAGCTCTGGATGACTGGTGACATAGTGCATCACATACCCTGCGATCGTTGCATAGATGATTACAGAAGCCATTACCCAGTGCAGTACACGGCTTACTAAATCGTATCGTGGATTATTCAAATTAACCTCGTTCTGATCGTTATTAATATAAGATTCATCTCGATGCAATAAACCATTTTTCGGTATATTCGCATCGCGAATTAATCATATAGAACAGTATTACGCGGTATTTTTATAATTTAGAAATTAATGATGTTGCTTCAGGTGTTTTATAATTATCAATGATGTTTTAGAGTGTTAATTCCAATATGGACATAGCAAACTTGTCGACTTCCTAGCTTGTATGCCTATTACGAGATACAGTTAGTCTAAATATAAACATATAAGGAATGTATAATGCTTCGAATCTTATTGGTTGCAGTTATCTCGGTGTTCAGCACGATGAGTTTTGCAAGCGAAGATGTTAAGTACTCGGAACAAGAGTATTTGGATAGACCGCTGATGGAACGCTATATCTTGGATGAGTTGAAGCAGCTTCGAATGGAACAGCAGGATCTTGAAAGACGCTTGACCATTCAGATGACTGACCGGGAACTGACTGTGGCAGACAAGTCTCTGAATTACGCCAATGTAACCGTAACCTACTTCTTCTACATTATTGCTGGTGTGGCCTCTCTTATCGCGCTGGTGGGTTGGCAATCCATCAAAGAGCTTAAACACACAACTCAAGACATGGCTGATAAGCGACTTAATTCTATCGCTCAAGACTATGAGAAGAAGTTTAATGTTCTTGAACGGGATCTTAAGCGCAAGACCAGAATCATTTCCGACAACAACCGCGAAATTGAAATTATCAATGAGATTCATAACCTATGGTTGAGAGCACAGAACGCACAAACGGCAGAGCAAAAAATTGAAATCTACGATGAAATACTGAAGGTTCGTCCTGGAGATTTAGAAGCACTTACTGCCAAAGCTGACGCTGCTATGGATATACAGGAATACCACTGGGCAATGAGTCTTTGTAACCGTGTATTAGAAGTCGATGACCAAAATGCTCATGCCTTGTATCAACGTGCTTGCGCCTATGCTCGATTAGGGGCAGAAGGTCAAGCTATCGATGACTTAGAGCGCGCTATTGAAGCCAGTGGGTCCATGAGAGAGCTGCTAACTGAAGAGCCGGACTTTGAGATGCTGCGAGGCTTAGAACGCTTCGAAGTACTTCGTGAAGAGTAATATGAGGTAAAGATCCGTGTTAACTAAGGTGGTGGGCTTTGCATGCTCACCATACTTTCACACCTATCGCGCTATGGTTTCTTACATTTCATTTATTTTTTTGATTTAATTGTTATGTTATAACACTTTCTAAGTTCCTCGTTATAACCGCTAAGTATTTTATGAAGTTCCTCCGTATTGGTCTGATCGTTACTGCGATCAGCGCATTTTCCCTTGCTGCTTTGCTCTCTTTTCACTCCAAACCAGCACCAGAAATCTCTATCAAAATAACACCTTACCAAGGTTCTCAACCTAATGATAAGGAAGTCATCGACTCGCAAGCGACTCCCAACTCTTTGGTTAAGGTCCATTATTTTGTGAAAGTTGGCGATACCCTCAGTAACATATTCGAGTCATGGAATCTGCCTTATGAAACGGTTCATAAGATCATGGAAGCGGATCTTGAATCTTTGAAACTCGATACGATAAAACCTGGTGACCACTTAGAGCTGCTTGTCGATGGTGAGTCCAAACAGCTCGTAGAGTTGGTCTTTCACGAAAGTCTGGTTGAGCAAGCAGCCTTTACTCGAAATGATGATGGAAGCTTCAGCTATCAGTTCCATGAGATACCAGGCGAGTGGAAGGAAAAACTTTATGCTGGCAGTGTGCATGGTAGCTTTTCAACGTCAGCCTACAAAGCGGGGTTAACTACTAACCAGATAGCCAATATCACCCGCACACTAAAAGACAAAGTCAACTTCGCTCGAGAGCTGAGAGCTGGTGATAGCTTCAATGTATTGGTCAAAGAGCAGTACACGGATGATCACCTAACGGGTAAAACAGAAATTCAAGGTATCTCAATTCAATTAAGAAACCGAGAAGTCGCAGCTTTTCTAGCACCAGATGGTCTTTTTTATGACAGAGAGGGAAATAGTCTAGAGCAAGCCTTTGATAGATACCCAGTCGACAGAAAATTCCGAAGAATCACTTCTTCGTTCAATCCGACACGAAGACACCCAGTAACTGGGCGAATCTCACCGCACAATGGTACCGACTTTGCGACATCTGTTGGTTCACCTATCTACTCAACTGGTGATGGTCGAGTGGTGGCACTTCGTGACCACCCGTATGCTGGTAAATATTTGGTGATTGAACACAACAGCGTATATACGACGCGTTATCTTCACTTGAGCCGCTTCTTAGTTAAGAAAGGTCAGCAAATTAAGCGAGGTCAGAAAATTGCGCTATCGGGTGCTACTGGTCGTATTACTGGCCCGCACTTGCACTTTGAGGTATTGGTTCGTGGTCGCGCCGTCGATGCGATGAAGGCGAACTTACCAATGGCAAGCTCAATTATGCCTAAAGATAGAAAAGAGTTTTTGGCTCGAATTGCCTCTTTTGATGCCATGATTTCTGAGCCAGAAGATCGTGCGAGTTAGAGATATTCAAGTCTAGTTTGGCAGCGAATACAATAACGCCCCTTAGTTAGCGATTTAGCTAAGGGGCATTTTTAGAGAATCACACGATTAAGCGAATGAATCCGTTATTCGATGGATAGAGCTATTGAGCGATGGGTTTGCCACTGGCTAAGCAACCACCACCGCAGTGCCACTAGCAGACACCATCAACATGCCATTACCTGTACCCAAGACTTCATAATCGATGTCGACACCCACCACCGCGTTGGCACCCGCTTCAATCGCTTTCTGTTCTAACTCTTTGAACGCGTAGTTACGTGCTTTTTCCAGTTCTTTCTCGTAGGTGCCAGAACGTCCACCCACAAAGTCACGAATTCCTGAAAACATATCTTTGAAAACGTTCACCCCTAGAATGGCTTCTCCGGCAATAACCCCTTTGTAATCGACAATGCGTTTGCCTTCGACTGATTGTGTGGTGGTAATAATCATAATGGCCTCTTGTAAGCTTGCTGAGCTGTTACTCGCTTATTGGTCGATAGTTTGGTCTTGGTCTTGGTCTTGGTCTTGCTCTTGAGCGTCACCGTCCAGTGTTGTCTCTGAGCGTGTGAATTCATGTCTTAACCATGTTCTCAGTTTTAGCACACTTTCTTGTTTTAATTTGTTTTTTGGGCAAACAAAGTAAAAATCTTGGTGCGGGTTAGCAACCGGTTTACCCAATTCGACAAGCATCCCATGGCTGATATCATCTTTCACAAACAAGCGATGCGTTACTAGTACGCCTAACGAACGAATTGAAGCTTGCACCGCTTGAATGGAGACATCGAACGTCAAATTGCTATGGAATGTGGGCATTGGGATTTGGTAATTGTCGCACCACACTTGCCAGTCGTGTTGCCGCCTGAGGTTAAAAACGCCAATGGTCGGGTTTTGTTTGACGAGTTGTTCGACGCTCAATCCGGTCTGGTTTTTTAATATCGTAGGGCTACACACCAAGACCAGATCATCGTCGCCCAGTTTCTCGCTGTAATATTGTTCCCACTCGTTGGGTTTGCCATGTACAAGCGCAACATCGACCCCTTCCTGCTCGATATCGAAAGGGCCAGTTAAGGTGGAAATACGAATATCGAGTGAGGGAGCAAAAGCTTGGAAATCGGGGACACGGGGAATCCACCAGTGCATCGCGAGTGAGTTCACCATGTTGAGCGTGATACGGTGATCGTTAGGCGTTTTTGCCAATTCTTCTGTGGCTTCTATTACTTGTTCCAGTGCTGGCGCGACCTTTCGATAATATCGCTTACCTGCGGCATTTAGCACAACACGGCGACCTACACGTTGAAACAGCGGTTTGTTGACCAGTTGCTCCAGTGACTTGATAGCTTGGCTTACCGCAGAGTGACTGACGTACAGCACCCGAGCGGCGTCGGTCATGCTGCCAGTTTCAGCCACAGCAATGAAAGCATAAACGGATTTAAGCGGAACGAGTTTTTTCATTGGTAAGTTTTCCTTACAGTTATAGTTAATATTACTCGCTATTTTTCATCACGTCACGCCTCTAAAATAGGTGCCATAGGAGGTGATAATTATGTCTGATATTACCAAGGCGACGACTTTCATGTTGTTGTCGACGTTCAGTTTGTCTTTAAGTGGCTTGATGGCCAAGTATCTATCTGAAGTGATGCCCACTTCGTTACTCAGTTTTGTGCGTTTTTTGTTACCCAGTCTGTTTTTATTTCTTTTCCTGACTTTTTACAAAATCAGCAAGCCGACACGAGAAATGTGGAAACCTTTGGTGATGCGAGCGATCTTTATGGTGGCGTGTCAGTGGTGTTTCCTTACTTCACTGCAAACCTTAACGCTGGTTGAAGGGGTTGTGTTATTCAGTACGGGTCCTCTGTTTATTCCATTGTTAGAAAAGTTAATATTTAGAACCAAGATTCATACAACGACGATCGTGTGTTTAGCTGTCACTTTTGTTGGCGTAGTGATGATGGCGGGGGATTGGTCGCAGTTTGAGTTGGGTTCTGAGTTCTTTAGACCTGCGCTTCTGCTTGGACTTCTCGCGGGGGTATTTAATTCTGGCTCGCAAGTGAGTTTGTACCGAGCGTCTAAAACTAGCCTGACACCAGCAGAGCTTAACGCGTGGACCTTTTTAGTTGCGGCAATTATTGTGATACCAATGGTGGTGTTTACTTCTGTTTCTGCGGTGCCTGATGTACTTGAAAGTGCAGAGAAAGGAACCTTGTCGGCGTTGCTGTCTTTTGACGATTTACGCTGGATTGTTCTCGGATCACTTGGTCTTGCACTGTTTACCATCAATACCCAAATCTTCCGTTCCAAGGCGTATAAGCTTGCAGACAGTGGCTCCCAGTTGGCACCTCTGATTTTTACTAACATGCTGTTTAGCGCGCTTTGGCAGGGCTTGTTCTTTGATGATGTGTTTTCTACACAGCAGATGATTGGCATTAACCTGATTGTCGTGGCGAGCATCACCAATACATTGCTGGCAAAAAGACACAGCAAGGCGAAAGCCAAACAAAAACCGCACACCACAGTGGCTGTAGCGACTGTAGTGGACGTTGCGGTATTGGACTCGGCAGCTAAAAGCTAACCATTGAGTTATGGCTTATCCTCTGAATGGTTAACTTAAAACTTAGAACAATGAGCGTATGTATTCTTTTACTCGGTCGATGTGTTCGTGCGGGTCAATCTCGCAGCGTTGGTTCATTTCTAGGAATCGCTCAGCGTATTTATCGTAGATTTTGTTTTCCAAAAACAGCAGATACAACTTGGGATCGATATGACCGCTGGTGGCCATGTCGGTCATGATGTTGAGTGATTCGCTTAAGAGTTTACCTTTCTTATAAGGGCGATCACTAGAGGTGAGCGCTTCAAAGACATCAGCAATTGCCATTGCTCTGGACGGCAGAGGTAACTGGTCTTCGTTTAAGCCTCTTGGGTATCCCTTACCGTCGATACGTTCGTGGTGTCCGCTGGCGATATCCGGAATGTTTTGAAGGTAAGGCGGGTAAGGCAGCTTGTTGAGCATGGTGAAGGTTTGGATAATATGATCGTTGATCATGAAACGTTCTTCATCGTTTAGCGTACCACGGCGTACTTTCAAATTGTGCAGTTCACCTTGGTTGTATTTAACTTCTCCGGGCTTAAGTACAAACGCTTCTTGCCATACATCGCCAGGGTTAAAGCCATTGTCCCAAGGTATTTTATGCTCCGGTTTGTCTGCAAGCAGAGGCTCCATGACAGGCAAACCCTTTTCCTGACTTGTTGGCTCAGTTCTCTCTTTCTCAACCGACTCTTTTTGGGTGTTAAATCTCTCTTTTTCAGACCAAGACAAACCCAATTGATCATCCAGTGTACGTTTCCATTGGCGTTTGGCTATTTGATCTAAGCGTTCTAGCTGCTCTTCCGTCATAGATTCGCCGCCAAGATTACACTCAGCAACGAAGGCAAACTCCTCATCCAGTTCAGACAGGCTTTGTTCGAGTATTTTGAGTTGTTCTTCTTGTAGTGCACCGTTCGCCATCGCTTTCCAGTAATCGGTTTCCGCTTGCTGTTTCAACAACTCAAAACGCATTCGCACTTCGTGGATTCGGTCGTAAATGGTTTCCAGTTTTGTTGCCTTATCTACCACATATTCAGGCGTGGTCACCTTGCCGCAGTCATGAAGCCAAGCGGCGAGCATCAACTCTTCCCACTGTTTACTGTCCAATGAGAATTGCGGGTAATAGCGGTCATCATCTATGGTTGCTTGAGTTAGCCATTTGGTGAGCTCAGGCACTCGTTGGCAATGCCCGCCCGTATAAGGTGACTTGGTATCAATCGCCGATGCAATCAGCTCAATAAAGGCATTAAGCATGTCTTTTTGTTGCTGCATTTGGTCGATGTTGTCTTTCGCTATTTCCGCAAAGCTGAGCAACTCTCTTAAAAAGGCGTGCTTGTCTGCCTGCATCTTGGTAATTGGTCTCTCATAGCCAATTGCCACAATCCCTACCAACAGTTTCTCTCGGTTTAATAGTGGAAATAGGTACAGGTCTGAATTGAAGATCGAATCTTGGTAATAGTTGAGAACATTGTCTTCTCTGTTCAAATGGATCGTCTCACCAGATTTAAGCTGACACAGCAACCAAGGCGTGTGTTTGATGAAGTCATTGATGTCGGCCTTAAAAGGAAGAATGGCAAGGTTGGCTGCCGTATCAAACACGTCTTTCTCTTTGGATTGAGTGAAAAGGACAATGGTTTCTGCTTTGGTAATTAAATAGCTTTGATGAGCAATGTTCTTGGCTAAGATCGAAAACTCCTGATTCCCGGCGGTGTCTCGAAGTAGGGTAATCAGATCATGAAGCGTGTGTTCCATTAGCTCAATCGAGTGGGCGAGGTTAGCCACTTCTTGAATCATGCTTTTGGGATAATGAGTACGCCTGAAGTCGAACCGAGCGATGTTGTCGGTGAGTTGCATCAACGTATTGAGCGGCTGAGACAGTCGATTAGCAACAAACCATACGATAGCGAAGCAGATGAACAACATCCCAATCGCGACCGCAACTTGCTTGTCTCGCATCGAGATAAGATCAGCGAGCAGCTCATTGTGTGGCGTCGCTTCTGCCAAGTATAAGGTGACATTTTGAGTCAGTTGAACCGGCGTTAGCGTTAGTGCCCAAGTGTTTAAGTTGTACTCAACGTTTTTTAGATTGAGGTTAAACTTCTCTTCATCAGAGATAAGCGGCGCAATAACGGACGCTTTCAATGCTTCCATCTGTTCACGTTTGGGCACATTAAAGAAGCTTTGGTCTTGCTCACTGCCAGAGAGATTCCCCGTCGTTTGGTTGTTCGTTTGCTCAGTTTTACTTGTGTCATCAGATTGGGAGTCAGGCTTGGGTACTGATAGCTCAAGTTGATGCTGACCGAGAAGATTAAAATGTTGATCGAACAAGGCGAGTCGGGTTTGCGGAGAATAAGCTAATTCACTGATCTGAGAAGAGAGGGAACTCAACGTAAAGTCGGCACCAACCACATGCTTGCCATCGGCAGAACGCCTAGAGAGTGTAATGCCATTGGTTTGCAGGAAATAGAATAGATAGGGCTCAGAGAGTTGTATTGAGCCATCAGGCTTTGCGTTACGAAACCAAGGACGAGTGGTGGGGTTGAACTTACTCTCTGCTTGTCGAGTACTGATCACTTGATGTGCGCCATTAAGATAGGTAATAAAGTTTTCACCGTCTAGATTGGTGCTGCTGACCATCATGGTCGCTTTAGCGGGCGCGCTGTTTTCGGCTCTCTGTTTATTGGTGCTTAATGGACGAAAGATTCTGAAGTCACCATCTTCAGAACCATAAAATAGAGCGACCAAATTGGTGTTTTGCTTGAAGATGATATCGACCGAAGCAAGCCAAGAGTCTTTTTCGACAGCGGAAGCTTGATGAGCAACAAACGGGCTCACCGCCATCACATTTAAGGTTGTGATAACAGGGGCAATGGCTTGTTTAAATACTGATTCCAGTTTGTCGCGGTGCTCATTACTGATCTCGCGCACTGTGCCTAGCAGCAGCTCTTGGGAGTGCCGATAACTAATCGAAATCAATACCGCACCGACAAGTGTTGTCAAAATTAGGAAAAGGCTAGTGATGTGGATACTCAGCGGATATCGTCTTCTTCTCATCTAACACTCCAGTTTGTAGGCTGGTTTAAGTATTGACGAACTTGGGTAGGTTGCAAAAAATTGGCGCAATTACCGAGTGTGTGCGGTTCGACTTAGATAAGACCAAGCGCTGGCTGGCTCTGGTTAGCCACGTATTCCCGTGTCGTGTAAATGAACCAGTAATAAACCTTTATGTTTGGGTGCTAATTGTCACTTTCAGCTGATAAACTGGCCGAATTGTTGCCATTAGGCATTCATTTTCTGAAGTATTCTTTTCCTGAAAGAGATTCAGAGTTACTTTCTGAAAAACGTATTTTGACCGAGTGAAGAGGGCATTGATTCATGGAACTCAAAGTAGATACTCACACCCACACATACGCAAGTGGTCATGCTTACAGCACATTGATCGAAAACGCCAAGTCGGCAAAGCAAAATGGTTTAGCCATGTTTTGTACTACTGATCATTCAGAATCAATGCCGGGCGCGCCACACTATTGGTTCTTCAGCAATCAGCGTGTGCTCCCTCGTTTTATTGAAGATGTCGCAATTATTCGAGGTGTTGAGTCAAACATCATGAACACACAGGGTGAAATCGACATTCATCCGAGTGTGGATAAGAACTTGGATTGGGTGATCGCGAGTTTTCATGAGCCAGTATTTCGCCCATCGGATGTCGCTACCCATACAGAAGCATTGTTGAATGTGATTAAGGGCGGTCGAATTGATGCGCTTGGTCACTTAGGCAATCCTAATTTTGATTTCGATTTCGAAGCCGTTATTCAATGTGCGGTTGAGAACAACGTGGCGATTGAGATCAACAACACCACACTCAAAGGCAATAGCCGAGTTGGCAGTGTTGACCGCTGCTATGAGATTGCAAGAATAGCGAAAGCGAAGGGTGCATTTATTACAACAGGCAGCGATGCGCATTTCTGTTTAGATGTCGGTGGCTTAGACTTAGTCGCAGCATTGTTAGATGAAGTGGGCGTAGATTCGAGTAAAGTGATTACCCATTCGCCAAAGCAGTTCCTAGCCTTTTTGGCCTTGCGCGGTCGTAATGAAATCCCAGAATATTCAGATCTTGTTTAAGAGAATGTCGGCGGGTTTGCATTTCGACACAATCAATTTTTGTGCCTGAAAGATTTTTGTATACACTAGCCGAAAATAATAAAGTCGAAGTGCCACAGTAATGACGGCTCTAACTTCAAAGACACCGCTTCACTTGGAGAAACAATGAAAACTCGCTCAATCCTTTTATCTGGCTTAATCGCTGCTTCAGTATTGTCTGGCAACGCATTTGCTAATGTAGACCTTAAGAAAAACATGCAAGAAATGAAGCTTGCGTTCAAACAAGCGGCAGAAGCTCAAAGCATTGAAGAGATGCAAAAGCCTATCGTTCGTTTAGATACGCTAGTGGCAGAGCTGAAAACGGGTGTTTACCCAGTCGAGAAAGAAGACAACTTCATGGAAGGCTTCAAAAAGATCAGTGCATCACTGGATAGCATTGAGCAGAAGCTAGACCAAGGTGACTTAGCGTCGGCACAGCAAGAACTTCGTACTATTGATGGCCTTCGTGAAGAGTACCATGAGAAGCGTAACCCAAGCATCTGGAGCAAGATCTTCGGTTAATTCGTTAATCATGAACGTTTGCTAGATAGGTAACAAAGAGCAAACCTCAAGATTCGATTTCTAAAACGCCGCCTTACATTACCCTCTTTCGAGGAAGGTGTAAGGCGGCGTTTTTATTGTCTCTTTTATCGAAAGCCTGCTGCAAAGAGATGAGTATTACTTTCTTAGTTTTAGTGTTGTAACCAGTATTTAACGAAAAAGAGTGTGCGTTAGCTTCAATTTTTTAACTTGCTGTTAATCTTTACGTTTACCTATATTCCAAGTCCCTCATAATAAGGGAAATTTATAAAGACTTGGAATAATGCGCCGAACCTCGTTCAACTTCTTCATGTTACTTGCAACAGCATTAAGCTGGGCGCTAGTGACATTAATGCCTGTTATCAATGCTCATGGTAATAGTGCGGGAGTATGGGCGTCGTTATGTACGGTCAATGGCTTTGAATTGGTTCAAATCGAAGAAGGCGAACCTAATACTCATAAAGGAAAGCCGTGTCCGTTTAGCCATTTTTCCACGTTTCACCAAGATGAACTTCCCACTACACTACTGACAACTCGACTGAGTTCTATTGTCTCCGACAGCTACGCTTTTTTGGCTCTAAGCGAACGCTACACGAGGCAAGCCCCGCGCGGCCCTCCCTTTGTTATTGCTTAAACCTAACCCATTAAAATAATTAAAAAATAAAGTATTAAGTAAAGTTAAACATGCTCAGATTACTTTCTGATTTTTCAGAAGGTATGTTTGCGTGTGTCAAAGGAAATTATAATGTTGAGAAATGAATCTCAAACCCCTGCGAAAGCACAAGCAACCTCGCAGTCTAAAAGCAGTGCAACAACCGGTTCGGAAACCAATATAAAAAGCAAAGACCGCAATAAAACCCTCTACTTCCTCACATGGCGCTGGCACTTCTATGCTGGGCTATTCGTTATCCCGTTTATGTTAATGCTGAGCATTACAGGCTTGGTGATGCTGTTTGATGATGAAATCGAGTTAGCTTTTCATCACGATGCGATCGAGATTGTTGCATCGGGCGATCCGATTAAAGTGTCACAACAGTTAACTGCAGTGCAGAATCAATACCCACAAGGCTCGGTGACGCAGTTTGTTCCGAGTAAAGCCCCTGATCTCGCTAACCGCTTTTCGGTATCACTTGAAGACGGAACATCTGTTTTCGCCACTGTGAATCAGTACACTGGCGAAGTGGTCGGAGAAATTCCACGCAGCGATAGCCTGTACCAACTAGCGAATGATATTCACGGCACTTTGTTGATTGGTGATTGGGGTGATTATCTAATTGAAGTTGCAATAAGCTTGTCTATTCTGTTGCTCGTCAGTGGCATTTACTTATGGCTACCGAGAGACAACGCAAGCCGCGCTGGTTTTCTGAAGCTTCGGTTTGGTTCAGGAACGCGTATTTTAATGCGTGATCTGCATGCGAACATCGGTGGTACCTTATCGCTTATTCTGTTGTTGTTTATTCTATCTGGATTGGCATGGACAGGTTTTTGGGGCGGTAAGCTTGTTCAAGCATGGAGCACTTTCCCTGCTCAAATGTGGGACGATATTCCATTATCAGACAAAACTCATGCATCTCTTAACCATGGCTCAGAAGAAGAGCTTCCTTGGAACTTGGAGCAAACACCACTGCCTTTGTCTCAAGATAAGCCAGCAGAACACGTTCATCATGTGGAAGAGGCGACGGAACCTCATGATCACTCTAAGATGGGTGAAGATCACTCTCAACATGTGTTGTCAGCAAGCAACTTCGACATTGATGACGTTACTGAAAAAGCATACTCACTTGGTTTCACTCAATACAAGGTGAATTTCCCGCGTTCAGAAACGGGTGTTTACACGGTCACAGCCAACACTATGGGCGGTGACATCATTGATCCAACGCAGGACCGTACTACGCACCTCGACCAATACTCAGGTCGTATTCTGGGTGAGGTGACATGGCAAGATTATAACTTCATTGCCAAAACGTTAGCGGTAGGTATTTCATTGCATCAAGGTGACATCAGCATCATTAACAAGCTTCTAAATGCTTTGTTTTGTTTGGCGTTCATTGTTGTGTCCGTGACTGGCGGTGTGATGTGGTGGATACGTAGACCTTCAGGTCAAAGAAAGCTTGGCACGCCACCGAAGTTTGGCGATGCAGGGCTTTGGAAGACAGGTTTAGTGATCGTGATAGTTATTTCAGTACTGTTTCCACTGGCGGGAGCGACGATCGTGACAGCAATGCTGCTGGATTGGTTACTATTTTCACGCGTTGAGAAATTCAAGACGGCATTGAGTTAATTGATATACAAACTGACCTCCTTTTTGAGGAGGTCAGTTTCATTATTCAGATGACATGCTCTGTTTATTAAGAAGACGTTAGACTTGTACAGCTCTATATTTGATAAAGCTCTAGATTTCATAAAGCTCTAACGGAAGCCCGTCAGGATCGGCAAAAAAAGTAAATGCTTTACCTGTAAATTCATCAATTCGGATCTGTTCGACTTCGATTCTTTGTTCTTCCAAATAGCTTTTGATTTGTTGAACGTCATCAACACAAAAAGCTAAGTGTCTTAGCCCTTGAGCTTCAGGAAAGCTAGGCCTTTCTGGCGCGTTAGGGAAGCTGAATAGTTCTATTTGAGCACCATTAGGTAGCGCTAAATCAAGTTTGTACGACTGGCGAGCCTCTCGATAGTTTTCGGCAATGATCTCAAGTTTTAAAATCTCGGTGTAAAAGTGCTTCGATGCGTTGTAGTTTGAACAGATTATGGCTGCGTGGTGTATTCCTTTCAACATCAGTTTATTTCTCCTGCCAACTTGTCACCTAAGTGCTCCATGGCGTAATCAATGAATACACGCAGTCGAGCGGGCATGTACTTGGTTTGAGCAAACTGCATCGCAATCGCACCATGGTAATTACTCTTGATGGTCCAATCTTCCAACACTTGTACTACAGACCCTTCAGCCAACGCATCTTGAATCACGAAGTCATGGAAAATACCGACGCCTAGACCTTCTTTCACACCTTTCAGTCGCATCTGCGAGTGGTTAACTGCGTAACGTCCACTGACGGGTACTGTGTGAAATTCATCATCTTTAAGAAAATCCCAAATGTGATCTTTGTCTGTCTCTGCAAGATACAAACAGTCGTGTTCAGACAGCTCGGTAGGGTGGTGAGGAATCCCCTTGGCATCTAAATAGTCAGGGCTTGCACACAACACGAGGTTTGTTTTTCCTAACTCTTTCAATACTAAGCTTTCGTCGGGCTTATCAGTCAGGCGGAAAGCAATGTCGATGCCTTGACGTAAAATATCGATGTCGCCGTCAGCCGCTCTCAATTTAAGTTGGATTTCTGGATACTGATTTAAGAATGGAACAACGAAAGGCTGCAATACCGAATTCAAGAAGGCTTCAGGCGCCGCTACCGTTATCGAGCCTGCAGGTTCGGTATGGTCGGAGGTAGACAGTTCAACGGCTTGTTGCGCTGCGTTGATCATCACCACACTCTGATCATAAACCAATTGACCCGCTTGCGTAATGATAAGGGTACGAGTGGTACGCTCAAACAGTTTCACCGATAGCGCTTTTTCCAAGCGGGTGATGAGCTTACTCAAGGCTGACGGTGTCACGCCTAACTGTTTTGCTGCAGCCGTAAAACTACCTTCGTTAACCACCAAAATGAACGAGGCGAGATCCGGAAGCAGGGCGATGAGTTTTGGGTTAATCATAAGTATCCAGTTAAGCTAGTTTCAACGATGAACTTAATGGTCATTGTGAGCGATTTACTTTGATTTGTGAATCAATTTCATTAATTGATTGACGTGATTGCTCTGATAGGTTGTTGTGTTTGAAGCTCATCTGTATAGCGGCGTTGCTGCTGCGCATTCTGAGATGAAAAATTGAGATTTGATATGAAAGCGAAATTAGACGGAAATTATAGCTAATTTGGCGTTTAAAAAAGCAGGTGAAGGGCGTTAATGTGCCCTATGTCACTGGGATGAACTATTATTAGTGCCTGTGATTCATTAATGTTTTTCCAACTAAAGGGATAATCGGAACGGGGATGTTCAACTAGAATATAGGCATAAGTTTTACAGTGTAAATGATCGTGTTGAGATCGTTTACATCCCTACATAAAGCGGCGCGCGATGCTGCTAAATTATAACTAGGAAGGAATGAGACAATGTCTTCTGCATTTTACCAACAGATTCAAACTCAAATCGAAGAAGTTAAAGAAGAAGGTCTTTACAAGTCTGAGCGCATTATTACTTCTGCACAAAAAGCAGCGGTTTCTATCTCGACTGGTGAAGAAGTACTAAACTTCTGTGCAAACAACTACTTAGGTCTTGCTAACCACCCAGCTCTTATCGAAGCAGCTAAAGATGGTATGGATCAGCACGGTTTTGGTATGGCTTCAGTACGTTTCATCTGTGGTACTCAAGATTCTCACAAAGAACTAGAGCAAAAGCTTTCTACGTTCCTAGGTAAAGAAGACACTATCCTTTACACATCTTGTTTTGATGCAAACGCTGGTTTGTTCGAAACAATTCTAGGTAAAGAAGACGCAATCATCTCTGACGCACTAAACCACGCATCTATCATCGATGGCGTTCGTCTGTGTAAAGCAATGCGTTTCCGTTACTCGAACAACAACATGGAAGAGCTAGAGCAGCAACTTATCGCTGCTAAAGAAGCTGGCGCTCGTCACACACTAATCGTAACTGACGGTGTGTTCTCAATGGACGGCGTAGTGGCTAACCTTCCTGCTATCTGTGACCTTGCAGACAAGTACGATGCACTAGTAATGGTTGATGACTCTCACGCAGTGGGCTTCATGGGCGAAAACGGAGCGGGTACTCACGAGTTCCACAACGTTGTAGACCGTATCGATATCATCACTGGTACTCTTGGTAAAGCAATGGGTGGCGCTTCAGGCGGTTACACTTCTGGTAAGAAAGAAGTGATCGACTGGCTACGTCAGCGTTCTCGTCCATACCTATTCTCTAACTCTGTTGCTCCTGCAATCGTATCTGCGTCTATCCGCGTTCTAGATCTTCTTGCGGAATCTGGCGACCTACGTACTCAACTATGGGAAAACTCTGCTCACTTCCGTACTCGCATGGAAGAAGCTGGCTTCACTATGGGCGGTGCAGACCACGCAATCATCCCAATCATGCTTGGTGATGCAAAAGTAGCGGCTGAGTTCGCTGAGCGCGCACTAGAGAAAGGCATCTACGTTGTAGGTTTCTCTTTCCCTGTAGTACCAAAAGGTCAAGCTCGTATCCGTACGCAAATGTCTGCTGCACACTCTCGTGAGCAACTAGACCGCGCAATCGATGCGTTCATCCAAGTTGGTAAAGACATGGGTATCATCTAATTTTAAAGGGGTGCCACGAGCATCCTTTAATTAGATAGAACAACACCCAGTAGAACATATAGATTTTTGATTCTCGCCTTACAGTTAGGCGAGATGAACTAGGTAACATTATGAAAATTAAAGCACTTTCTAAGCTAAAGCCTGAAGAAGGCATTTGGATGACCGAGGTTGAAAAACCTGAAATGGGTCATAATGATCTTCTTATTCGTATTAAGAAAACCGCAATTTGTGGTACTGACGTACATATCTACAACTGGGATGAGTGGTCACAAAACACAATCCCAGTACCTATGGTAGTAGGTCACGAATACGTGGGTGAAGTTGTTGGCATTGGCCAAGAAGTTCGTGGTTTTGAAATCGGCGACCGTGTATCTGGCGAAGGTCACATCACATGTGGTCACTGTCGTAACTGTCGTGGCGGCCGTACTCACCTTTGTCGTAACACAACAGGTGTTGGTGTTAACCGCACTGGTGCGTTCTCTGAGTTCCTTGTGATTCCTGCGTTCAACGCATTTAAGATCCCTGCAGAAATCTCTGACGATCTAGCTTCAATCTTTGACCCGTTTGGTAACGCAGTACACACAGCACTTTCTTTCGACCTAGTTGGCGAAGACGTGCTAATTACTGGTGCAGGCCCAATCGGTATCATGGCTGCAGCTGTTGCTAAGCACGTTGGTGCTCGTCACGTTGTAATCACTGATGTAAACGAGTACCGCCTAGATCTTGCTAAGAAAATGGGTGTGACTCGCGCAGTAAACGTGATGGAAGAGAAGCTTGAAGACGTAATGTCTGATCTTGGCATGACTGAAGGCTTCGATGTAGGCCTAGAAATGTCTGGTAACCCATCTGCGTTCAACAGCATGCTGACTAACATGAACCACGGCGGTAAGATCTCTCTACTAGGTATTCCACCATCAGATATGGCAGTAGACTGGAACCAAGTAATCTTTAAAGGCTTGGTTATCAAAGGTATCTACGGTCGTGAGATGTTCGAAACTTGGTACAAGATGGCTTCATTGATTCAATCTGGCCTAGATCTAACACCAATCATTACTCACCACTTCAAGGTTGATGACTTCCAAAAAGGCTTTGACGCTATGCGTAGCGGGCTTTCAGGAAAGGTTATCCTTGATTGGGAATAGTCTAAATTAGGCTCTCATTAGCAAAAGGCGACAGGTTAAATTGTCGCCTTTTTTACGTCTAAAACCGCTAAATAACGCTCGATTACAGTGGCTGTCGCCATTTTGTCGCCATTAATTTTCTAAAGGATTGAGGTGAACTGCCTGCATCAAATGCTCGGGAGCAAAGTGAGAATACGCCATTGTCTGCTCAATTTTTGTGTGACCTAGAATCCGCTGTAACACCAAAATATCCCCTTTATTCATCATAAAGTGCGAAGCAAATGTATGCCGTAGAACATGCGTTGCTTGCCCACTTGGAACATGATTAGGTAAAGCCCTTTTAATGTAGCGCCAGGAATCCTTATAAGTAGTGTCAAAAATCTTATGGTCGTTCACTGCGATATCTAAGATCTCATGATACAAAGCAGGTGAGATGGGCACACTTCGATTTCTCTTACCTTTTGTCTCGGTGTAAGTTAGCTTGAATTCAGCTACTTGTGAACGGGTAAGAGTGAGAGCTTCACTTATACGAGCACCGGTGGCTAAGCAAATCTTAGAGATTACAATGAGCTGTGGAATCGAGACTGTAATTACGCGGTTGAAATTCTTCAGGTTAAATAGGAACTCTTCAATTTGTGGCTTGGTTAGATATGCCACGTTCTTCTCGCTAGTTTTGATTGTATCGATAGCTTCAATCGGGTTGGGGTATTTCCATTGATTGTACTTGATTAGTTTCTTGAACATTCCCTTTAGATAAATCAATTCCATGTTATGTGTTGTTGGTGAAATCTCAACAGATTTATTTTTGCCACGGTAAGGTATTCGTGTTGCACGATAGTCCAAGTAGTCTCGTTCTTTAAGGTGGTAGGCAATCGGGTTACCTAATCCTTCAATTGTTTTGGCTATCAGATCCCGAGCTTGCTGATCCGCACCAGTAGTTTTGGACACTGAGTTAAGTGAGTACAATCACTAATGAGGTGAACCATAACAAGCAAGAAGAAACGTATTATCCATTCTCCTGAATTTAAAGCCGAAACCCTGAAGTTGGCAGAGAAAGTGGGAGTCGCTACAGCTGCAAGACAGCTCTCGTTACATGAATCTCAGATCTATGGTTGGCGAAAAGCCACAAAGAAGAATTCTAATATTAGCCAACGAGAACAAGAATTGGCCGTTGAAGTCGCTAAGCTAAAAAGGCAGTTGGCAGAGCAAGCAGAAGAGCTAGACATCGTAAAAAAGGCCGCCACCTACTTCGCGAAAAATCTAAAGTAAATTGCTATGAATTTATGCTCGAACACCTGCTGAGTTTCAGTATTTCCCGTATGGCTAAGGTGTTCAGAGTTTCTTGAAGTGGGTTTTATTATTGGGTTGAGAACCGCCACAAGGCGATTCAACGTGAGACAGAGCGCCAAAAGCTTGATACCAAGGTAAAAGAAGCCTTTGACGTTAGCAAAGAATGAGATGGCTCAGACGTATTCAGAAAGAACTGGCAGAGAGCGGTGATAACCATAATGTTAAGACCATTGCCGCCAGTATGAAACGTCAGGATTTAGTAGCGAAAGCAGCACGCAAGTTTAAGTGTACAACGGACAGTAAGCATAAAATGCCCGTTGCTCCGAACTTGCTCACTCAAGATTTTAACGCAACGGCTCCGAATCAAAAATGGGCAGGAGACATTACTTATGTTGCCACAAGCGAAGGCTGGCTGTACTTAGCTGTCATTATTGACCTATATTCAAGGCAAGTAATTGGTTGGTCTATGGATACGAGAATGACGGCCTCACTGGTCTGTGATGCCTTATCGATGGCTTTATTCCGTCGAGGATTCCCTGAGCAGGTTATAACTCATAGCGATCGAGGTAGTCAGTACTGCTCGAAAGACTATTTCAATTGCCATTACGCTGAAAGTTGTTACCCATTCACCTCTACACTTGATTGTTTTCAATACGTTAAGTGCAAATACTACTAATCTGCCCAAGGTTTAGAGGACCTTGAACAGATTAGGTATACACAAGCTTAAATCAAACGTTGGAACGCGCGTTTTTCTTCTTTGATTTATAGGCTTTCATTGAAATTTTTAAAGCAAGCTGTTTTTGTTTAATTGAAATGAGTTGTCTCGTTACGACCTTATGGTGTAACTCTGTGATAAAGTTTTTTTCCCAAGGCGTAAGACGGTCAAACCTCAATAAAATAGTGTCATTGAGTACATTGAACAACTCGTATTGGCTTTTATCCATTCGACTGCTAAGCATTCAATTAGAGCACTTAGCTAGAGAAATGACGTTAAGGCTTTCTACTTTCTCATTTTTTCCTAAGGTTATGATTCGATAAGAGATCCCACTCTCTAATAGTGGTCTTATTTCGATGTTGTCACAAAAACTAATGGCGACTTTTTCTACTAAGCTGTCCATATTCAAAGTTTTCTTTTTTACGAAAACAAGAGTGACACTATTGCCCTCTGACTGAGCATTTACGAGTGTGATTGAGCCTAACTCTTGTGGAAGTTGGCTTGAGATAACCGTCGCTCTATAATCGGCAAGCCCATTAGATTTTATTGGGCTTATCTGACAACCGTTAAGCATGACACTGACGAAGAGAATTACAGTTGTTCGTAGCATTATACGCTCCTTCTTCCTTTCTTCTCCCTTTAGGTGCCTTAAAATATTTATGGATATAACGTGAAGACATAGAAGATAAGAGCGCACTATAATCTAAACTGAATGTGACTTTTTCCCCTACAAGTAGTGGTTTCTGTGAGGATTCAAGGACAAGATGATCACTGGTTGAAGACATGATCTTAATCCCATTCGGAGCCTTAAGCCCGCTGACACAAACATCTTGGCGGCCTAATGCTAGAATAGCTTGTGAGACCTCCCCTCTATCTTGAAGGTTTTCTTTTTCACCAAAAGCATTTAACCCCCGACTCCCCCAAGGCAAAGTCGGTTTAGTCTTGGATTCAATCACTTCAGCGGTCAAAGAAACCGCATCCGTATGTAAGCCTTTGATATTTTCGTGCTCTAAAGGCTCACAGCCTAAAAAAATTGCTTCTCCTATACGAAGGTTATTGACTCGAGTTAAGCCCGTTCTCTGAAGAGCCCAGTTAACTGAAGCAGAATTACCCCCTGAAATAATTTCTAGACTGACCCCAAATGTAGCTTCAATTCCATCGGCAAGCTCAGAAAGAATACTCATATTTTGATCATCTGGAGCGACACCATACCGACAGGCTAAATTCGTACCAATTCCTTTTATCGTGATGTTTGGTAAAGAAATAATCTCTCGGATAAAATCAATCACGCGATTTGGCATCACACCTTCTCTGAGATCGCCAAGCTCAACCATAATAATGATACCGTGACAGCAATTTTGTTGTTCCGCTGCATGTGAAAGCCTCTGAATCACTTCAACTTCAGAGTTTAAACTCATATCACTGTATTTTATTACGCTTGCCACTTGACTGAGCATGGGTGTACGTATCAGCATTTTAGGGATAGCAATGCCAATTTCAGTCATCTTTTGAAGATTTTCGATTCTTGAATCGGCTAACATTGTTGCGCCAGCATCAATAAGAACTTGTGCGATGATAGGGTGGCCGAGGAAGACTTTTGTTACAGGCGTAACGGATATATTTTTCAGTGATAGCTGAGAAATCAGGAACTGAGCGTTATGATGAACTTTCCCACAATCGATGTCTAACCTAGGGTAGTTCACCCTTTTTCGGCCAGTTTACTTGCTATTATAGGGAAGGCTGACGTTACGATGTGCAGTAGATGTTCAACAGGCTGTGACAAGACATCAGTAACCGGTAGACCAAATTCGGTAGTGTAAGTGTCTATCGCACAACGTGTTTCATCCAACGACATATCTTCATGATTCAGTGTTAGTCCAATAACATTGGTATTAGAAAACGTTTCGATAAGATTGATTTCTGAGGCAATCGAAGGCATTGGGCAATCAGGAAAATCACTACGATATAAACGTTTAGGGGCATGTTGCAGTATCACACCCGTTGGACAACTGCCACGTAAGATAAAAGCGCTGGTTGAAAACGCAGGGTGACTCAAGGCTCCTTGCCCTTCAATAATTATCAGATCCGGATTTTCTTTTTCATAGGCCTGTACAATGACAGATTCCAACTCACCGGCACAAAATTGTGAAGGGACAGCATCGAGTGCAACGCAGTATTGTGCGCCTTGCATAATACCTGTTTGACCAGTGGCAATCAGAACGACGTTAAGGCCTTTTTTAGTCAGTTCATTCGCCAATATTGTTGCTGTTGTTCGTTTTCCTAGCGCGCAATCCGTCCCCATTACAGCAATTCTCGGACATTTAACGTTGTGTATTTTCCCGCTAAACGTTTTCAGATCGCCTTTACTTTTGGGTTTGCGAGTATCGAATATTCGAACGTTATTCTTTAAACTGGCTTCTAAAAATAGAGGATCATCGGTTAGGAATTCATGTAAGCCATTTACGATGTTCATTCCTAGTGACATGGCATTTAAAATGATACTTTTATCTAAGTCAGATAAAAAGCCACTTGATGGCGCAATACCAAAAATGAAGTAATCAGGAATGCTTTCTGCGTGAATGATAGCTTCTTCAGCATTAGCAAGGATAGGTATTCCATTGGCTTTGTTATCAAGAACTTCACCAGCATCTAAGCCAGCAGACCCACTATCAATAACCGATAAAATACGATAGCTTAACGAATGTCTCACTAACCCATTAGCGGTTTTACCATCAATTTTACCGAAATTACCTTCGCAATATATAATCGCAGAAGGGATGACAGGTTTTACTTTTTGAGCAAGTGGTAACCAAGGTGCGAAATGGGGTACGTTGTTGGTATCTACATTTTCAATTCTAGAGAGTCTGAATATATTTCTTAACTTTTCGGTTGAGATGGACATAATTAAAGCCTGCAGTATGGCTTAGGAGGGCGACTAAGGAGTGCCGAGTTGCGAGTTCGGAAAAGAAAAGAAGTCCCTACTAAGCGGTAGGGATAACAACCAAGGTAACACACTCACCAGACTTTTGTTGGTTATTATTAATACGCTTTCTGAGTCTATTACTTTCAGACTTCGCCCACTTGAGCGTTGTAATTTCTCAAACTCAATTTACCGCTTGTTAATCCCTTGTATCGAGACATTGCGGTCTCAGATATTGAGCGATAGTGATAACCAGACTCTGTTTTCCACTCCGATATTGTCCCATTTTTCAGAGCCGTTACTGCTTCGTTTCTGGGATGACCATCCTCCCAATGTACTGCATTCTTTCGAGGTGGTATCAACGGAGTACAGCCTTTATTTTTCAGGGTTTCATGACAACTTTTTGTGTCATATGCTCCATAGGTAAATTCGGTATGAACCTTTCTGCGTAAAGGGTTGAGTAATGTTGGTAGCACTTCACTATAGCCAACATTTACAAGGCTGACTTCCGCACTAATCGCTTCGTGAGTATCCACATCTACAGCTAAGTGCAGCTTACGCCATGTTCTTCGTTTTTCTGCACCATGCTTTTTTACTTTCCACTCACCCTCACCAAAGACTTTGAGGCCTGTCGAATCAATGGCTATATGGTGAATAGCCCCTCTAGACCTATTGCGATATTTGACCTGAACCGTCTTCGAGCGTTTACTAATACATGTGTAGCCAGGAGAGGTCAGCGGAACATCCATTAGCTCAAAGATAGAGTTGATAAAACCTTGAAGAGCACGTAATGGCAGAGAGAATATCCCCTTAATCATCAGGGCAGTTTCAATCGCTGTATCAGAGTACTGGAACTTAACTCAGTGTCCAAAACTTCTGGCACGGATCACTATGAATCCTAACCAAGGCCATTGGAACGGCTTTGTTTCCTAAATCAGGGAACTAATGCTTAAAGCTACGATCAGATCATCTAAGTTCACTCACATACTTAGAGCAATGCCAAAGCCTCGCTACAGAACAACTAACTGGAAACAATATAACCAAGCCCTAATCAATCGTGG